>JANZYY010000495.1 GCA_026419705.1 Fischerella sp. | reverse complement strand
GGTGTAGGTATTGCTGCCCCGCAAGTCGCTCAATCTTATCGTGTTATGATTGTGGCATCTCGTCCTAATCCCAGATATCCAGATGCTCCGGAAATGGAACCTACAGCCATGATTAACCCCAAAATCATCACTCATTCAACAGCAGTTGTGAAAGGTTGGGAAGGTTGTTTAAGCATTCCCGGGATCAGAGGATTAGTACCTAGGTATGAAGCAGTAGAAGTTGAATACACCGACAGAAATGGCAAGTTGCAAAAGCAACTGTTAAATGGTTTTATCGCTCGTATATTTCAACACGAACACGATCATTTAGATGGAATTGTGTTCTTAGATAGACTGGAGAGCAACCGGGATATAGTGACTGAGCAGGAGTATCAAAAATTAATTGTTAACAATATTTGATCATAAATAATCCTAAAGAACTATACACCAGATAGAAATTTAAGTTACATTTAATCTGATGTTAACCTTTTGGCTTTGAGGTAGCTATCGGGTAAATGACTAAAACCATCAGTAGTCGCGAGAGATTAACTCAGCCGCTGCAATCCTCTTCTGACTTAATCTCGGCTCAGCAGCAAAGCGATGAAGTAAATAACCACACAGGTAAGGTATCTACACAGTCAACAGCACAATCGCCGCTTAGCGGGTTAAAAATAGTTCATACAACCAGTGGGCGCGTGCGCATCCGTGCTACTGACGGTAGTCATAACTCGATACTCGAGAATATATCCCAACAATTGCGGCAGGTTGAGGGAGTCAAGAGAGTAGACACCAATCAACAAACAGGCACTTTGGTAGTTTTGTTCGATGAAAAGAAACTCTGCTTGTCGCAAATGTTGGCGATACTCCAAGAGTTTGGAATTCAACAGCAAATTTCGTCTCAATTAGCACAGAATAGCGACCCCTTTGCTGCGTGGAAATCCATAGATTTTTGGAAAGAACAAGGAATTTCCCTTATTCCTTTATTCACAGGGTTAGGAGTTACAAGTGCTTTGGGCATCAGCGGGTTAGCGACAATTCCTGTATACATGGTTACAGCCGATACAACTCGTCGCGTGATTAACTATATACAGCCGCAAAAATCGGCATCCAAGAGTCGCAAAAAAACTCATAGCGTTTCTGCAACTAAACATCAGGTCAATTCTGGAGCCTCTTTAGCAAAAGTGGAGCAAGTAGCAGCTGTTAAACAGGAAATTCTCACAACAAGTACAGCAGACAAGGCGAACGATAGAACAATGCAGGCAACTGCAAACATTGCCTACCGTGTAGTCCATGCCATTCCAGGAAGGATTAGATTGAGCGTACCTAAATTAGCTCAAGATCGTGCCTATGCACGACGACTGGAGAGTTTGCTCAAAACCGATCCCCAAGTCACAAGCGTGCGTGTGAATTGTGATGCAGCATCGGTTATGGTTGCTTATGAATCGAGTCATACAATACCAGTATCTCACTGGGTCGGTTTGATGCAACTAGCTCAGCAGAGTGTACCACAACAGATTCATATTGAAACCTCACAGCAACCACAACGCCAGCCTGCTTGTCAGCAGAGTGAAGCAAAGGAATTGCAAACAGTAACTGCGGTGACTCCAGAAGCAGTTGGTTTATGGGGTACATTCAAAGCTCCGGCTTTGTCTTATGCCCTATCCTTTATGGCAAACTTTCCCATACACGCAGGTCCGGACTGAGGAGGGAGGAAAGCGATGGTTGAATCGAGATTGCAACCGGTATCTGGCCTAGAAAAAAAAGCCCAAGTAAGCACCACGCACAAAAGCGATCGCATCGAGATCGATAGGCAACTACCCAAGGAAATTTACAGCATCGCTTATGCACTTCCAGGACAAGTGGGATTTTGCGTACCTCGCATTTCCAAAGATGAAAAATACCTGGAGCGTCTTGTAGCATTGCTGAAAGCAGAAGCTGGGGTAAATGACGTGCAAATTAATATTACTGCCGCATCTGTTGTGGTCATCTACAAGTCTGGGATATTGTCAGATTCCCAGATGCGATCGCATTTAATTAATCTAATTCAATCTGGCATCATCGATCTGCCAGCAACATCTCAAAGCGCAAATTCATTCCCAATAAACAGCCAAATAAAAAATCTAAAACAGCAAGACAAGGAAAAATTAGCAACTCTTCCTTTATCTTCTCATTCTCACGTCACAGCAAACTCTCAGGCAATTTCCCATGCTGGGGAAAATCATCCTACAGGTGTCAACAACAAAGGAAAGCAAATTCCAGAGGTTGTTCCTTCACGAAAAGGCGATCGCCTAGGTAAATTCTTCAATTTGAAGAAGCAGCATGTCGAAGAACCATCACATGCAAGCGTCCTGCCAGTATCTGCGTCCGTTCAAGAGCCTACTGTTCCTCCAGCGAAAAAAGATGAGCAAGCCAAGCAGCCAGCCAAAGTCGCTTATAGCATTGCTCATGCAATTCCAGGACGAGTTCGTTTCCGCGTCCCTCGGATCGCCGAAGATCCAAAATATGTGCAACGCTTAGAAGCATTACTGAAAGCAGATCCAGCGGTGATCGATCAACGAGTTAATCGTTGTGCAGCATCAATTGCCATCACTTATAAATCTGCGGTAAAGCCTAACATCCAAAAGCGCGATCGCAGTATTGTAGAAGCCGCAGCAGTAACGCATTTAGCCAGTCTGCTGGAAAGTGCCAGTCATGTAGCAGTTGCCTAAAAAAACGGGTGTTGCATATTTGCGGAATGATTTTATTTTCTTTGCTGACTAGAAAACTTCTTTCTTGGCGCTCTTGGCGTCTACCCTGCGGTCAGCCGCTTGAGCGCGTCTAAGGTCAAAGGTGAAAGAGTAAGGGTAAAAAATTCCTTTAACCCTTCGCTTTAACCAAATTCTGCAAGCAATATAGTATATCGCATTAGTTTTAATAAGTTGTGAAAGTTCGTAGTTAGCGGCTCTAGCCCTTGAAATTGAGCGATAAATCGCTCACTACAAACCCCTCATAACTAATGAGACAGACCACTAGTCTTGTAGGATGGGGATTTTTTGTCCTCACGATCGCCCTTGCCGAACTGGATAGTCTTCTTGTCACCAAAGTTCACTAACATTTTTTTATGAGAGAGAAGCAATGGTACAAGTTAAGGTGGGTCTACCATCCTCCGCAGGTCAATTTTCTCAACTGACTTTGACCCAAAGGAATGGGAAAGCCCATTTAGTTAAATCCAACGGACACTCACGCACGCACCTCCCCAAAGTAGAGCATAGCGTTATTCATGCAACGCCGGGAAGAATACGTTTGCGAGTGCCTCGCTTGCGCCACGATCCCAACTACGCACAGCGCCTCCAAGTTCTGCTAGAAGCAGATGCGCTAGTTAAAGGTATCAAGCTCAAGCCTGCGGCGGCGTCGGTTGCTGTGACTTATAACCCTAAAAAAGTTTCGGAATTCAAGTTACGCCATCATCTAAGTGGTTTAATTCAGGCAGCTGGTGAAGTTTTTGTTCTCAAGCCTGCAATCCTGCCAACAACAAAGGAAACACAGAAGACTTGGCCTGGATTGCAACTTTCTGGTGCTGCTACCACCTTAGCTGTGCTGGGAGGGCCGTTAGGATTACCCATTCCGCCGATGTTGATGGTAGGAACCATTGCTCTTGCTACCTTGCCAGTTGTCCAACGTGCTTGGAAAGGAATTACGGTAGAGCGAAAACTGACTATAGACTTTTTGGATTTTATTGCGATCGCAATTACCACTTGGCAGGGTCATTTTCTCACACCAACGTTGATGCTGAACTTAATCGAAATTGGCGAGAAGATCCGCGAGCGCACGGCTCGCTGTTCGGCACAGCAAACCCTGGATCTGCTCAGTTCCTTAGGGCAGTTTGTTTGGGTGGAGCGGGATGGCGAAAAGCAACAAATTCCCATTCAAGATGTGCAGCGCGGAGATACTGTCATTGTCTATCCAGGAGAACAAGTTCCAGTTGACGGTACGATCCTCCGGGGTAAAGCCCTACTAGATCAGCAAAAACTGACTGGTGAATCCGTACCTGTATTCAAAACCAAGGGACAACATGTTTTCGCTTCCACTTTGGTGCGAGAAGGACGCATTTATATCTTGGCGGAACGATTAGGCAACGATACTCGGGCTGGCAAGAGTTTGCAGCTAATGGAACAAGCCCCCGTCCACGATACCCGTATGGAAAACTATGCAGCGAAAATCGCCCAAAAAGCTGTCTTGCCAACTTTGCTACTAGGAGGGGCAGTATTTGCCCTGACGCACAATCCAGCCCGAGCCGCTAGTATCCTGACCTTAGAC
>JANZYY010000494.1 GCA_026419705.1 Fischerella sp. | reverse complement strand
TGGTTGGTTGCAACCACTAACAAGCACGAATTACTAAGAAGCTAAGGCAACTTCTACCATTTGCTGCAATTCGCCTTTTTGGTAAAGTTCAATCATGATATCTGAACCGCCGATGAATTGGCCATTAATATATACTTGTGGAATTGTCGGCCAGTTTGAATACTCTTTAATTCCCTGGCGGAGTTCGTAGTCATCTAGAATATTAACTGTCTCGAAGGGAACTCCCAATGTATTCAAAATTTGCACTACATTGTTGGAGAAACCACACATGGGCATTAATTTGGTTCCCTTCATAAAAACCAAAATTTTGTTTGTGTTGACTAAACGATCAATGCGCTCTTTAAGTTCTGGTGTCATAGTTTTTGTGTTTCCTACTCTTTATTGTGCACAAATGACAAAAGACTATTAACTAATTAACTATTATTAGCGAAAGCTTCGGGTGTATAGGTTTTGAGTGCCAAGGCATGGATAGCTTCACTGGACATCGCTTGCTGCAAAGCAGCATAGATTAACTGGTGTTGTTGCACCAGTCCTTTGCCCGCGAACTGCGATGAAACTACTGTCACTTGATAGTGGTCGCCGCCACCAGTCAAGTCTTGCACCTGAACTTGCGCGTCTGGCAGTTCCGCCTTGATCATTTCCTCAATCTGTTGCGGACTAATCATCGCAATTCCCACAAAACTTCTTTTCTATTATGATTAATAATCAAGCAATCACATTAGTCAACTTGCCAATGGGGTTAGCAGGTTTTCTTGCCATTAGCAATAACCACTTATCTATTACCGACACGGGTGGATAATATGAATGTGCAACTGGGCATGAAACTCCACTTATTTGTGGAAATTTGTCGTGTATAGTTCCATCCTATCATTGGACATTCAAAAGCCCGCTCACCTGCTGGCGGCGGTCTATTGAATAAATCGATAACAGATATAGTTTTTTTAATTATTTCTGGGATGAAGAAGAGTTACTATTTTCCCCTGTGGGATTGGGAGCGTTGACAAAGCCCAGTTCCTGTAATTGTTGGTAAGCCTTCTGACCTAGGGGTCGCGTTGGGTTTTGACTTTTAATAATTTGAACTAGCAAAGGTACTGCTAATTCTGGTTTATTTTGGGCCCGATGTACGAGTGCTAGCTGATACGTGGCTTCATCTCGCATTTGAGCAGTTTCTAGTGCCATTTTGCGCTGGGAATCGGCAACCCTATTATCAATTCCAGAAAAGCTAGAATTCAGTTCTTGATAAAAATTAGATAGCTGGTTAAAAACTTGTCTTGCTTCTTGGAGTTTTTTCGCAGCTACCTCGTAGTTTTGGGAATTAACAGCTTGACTTGCCTCTGCCATTAAGCGCTTGCCGCCATCAACGCTCAAAATACTATTATTTTGAGCTGTCGGACGCAAGTTATTAGGGTTGTTGGGGTCAATAGGTTGTGCTTGGTTGGGACTATCGAATATCTGTGATTGTTGAGCATGAACTGGTGATAGCAAGCTCAGGGTGACTATGACTGGCAAAAAAGTGAAGCGAATCAAGGGAACATTAGCTACAGACTTCATGGGATAAATTTATGCAACAACTCAATAAAAAAGAATGGAAACTTCGGGTATCTTAACTCTGTTTCGGACTTTGACAAAACAAAGCCACACATTTAGTTTCTCCGATCTAGACTGATAATCGGTGAAATCATGTTCCCATCGCTTCCTTACAGTAGCTTAGATCGCTGTTATGAACGATCGCCCAAATTCCTCTAATTTTCCTGCCACAGGTGTTCCAGCAAACAGCCAAGGGCTGATTCTACAACGCGGTGGTGAAGAGTTGATCTTGGAAAAAATCAGCGATCGCTTCACCGTCCGTCCCGCCCATGACCTTTCACCTCAACAATTATCCCAAGTCAACTGGGGCAGCTGGTGTCGCAGTATTCCCAAAGCACAACTGGCATTATTCACCGTTGCACCTACCCAGTTGGAGTCAGCCATGACTAAAGCGCGGAACTCTGACAATGTGGCATTTGCCAGTCATGTTTACCAAATCAAAGATCATCCTGCCACGAGAGTTTATCTTACCGATCAAATTACAATTCAATTTGCATCCTGGATAGACGCTGCCAAAATTAACTCGATCGCCGCTAGCTTTGGCTTGATCCTATCTAAACCAGTTCCCAGTCTGCCCAATACTTTTGTTTTCCTAGTCAGCGAACAAGCACAAGCAAATCCAATTAAGATCTCCAACCAGTTGATTTCATTCCCAGAGGTCGTAGTTGCTGAACCAAACATTGTTGTACGTCAACAACCCTATTACCAACCCCGTGACCCCCTCTATCCCCAGCAATGGTATCTCAACCACAATGGTGGTAATCAATTAGCTCATGGTTCGCATATTGCTGTTGAAAAAGCTTGGGATATCACTCGCGGTGTTCGTTCTGTTGTCGTAGCAGTAGTAGATGATTCCTTTGATTTAAATCATCCAGATTTTCAGGGTAGTGGCAAAATTGTTGCTCCCAAAGACTTAAAAGAAAACGACTTTTTACCCTTACCCAACGAAAAAGAAGCCAGCCACGGTACAGCTTGTGCAGGAATAGCGGTAGCAGAAGAAAATGGTACGGGAATTGCTGGGGTTGCTCCTGGTTGTGCTTTCATGCCAATTCGTAGCACCGGCTTTTTAGATGATGAATCAATAGAAGAGATTTTTAACTGGGCGGTCGAAAAGGGAGCAAGTATAATTTCATGCAGTTGGGGAGCATCAGCAATTTACTTCCCTCTTTCCTTGCGCCAACGCGCCGCCATCACCCACGCTGCAACCAAAGGACGTAATGGCAAAGGTTGCGTTATCCTGTTTGCTGCCGGCAATGCCAATCGTCCGATTAGCGGTAGCGTATACGAACAGGCATGGCAGAAAAATTTAGTCAAAGGTGAGACAAAATGGCTCAATGGTTTTGCGGTTCATCCAGACGCGATCGCGGTTGCTGCTTCCACCAGTTTGAATAAAAAAGCTGCCTATAGCAATTGGGGGGCAAACATTTCTGTTTGTGCTCCTAGTAATAATGCTCCACCGGGAATGTGGTTCCAGCAAGAGGGTTATGTATACACCCAACCAGCGATCGCCACAGCACTATCTGGACGAAGCATGTTTACCACCGACCAAGTAGGAGCTGCTGGTTACGAACCAGGTGATTTTACCAGTAACTTTGGTGGAACTTCTAGCGCTACTCCTGTAGTTGCAGGCGTAGCAGCACTAGTTTTGTCAGTGAATCCCGATTTAACAGCAAAACAAGTCAAACGCATTTTAGAAGAAACTGCTGATAAGATTGTTGACCTGGAAAGCGATCCCCAACTGGGTAGGCGTTATGGCACTTATGATGAGAATGGCCATTCTCAGTGGTTTGGTTACGGAAAGGTGAACGCCCTGCGAGCAGTACAAGCAGCCCAAAAACTACGTACTACCAATCTTTCCACTAGCGGACAAATCGGAGGAGAAAACAGTAGCAAGATCCCAATCCCAGATAATGACCCGCAAGGAATAAAAAGCACGATCGCCATATCTGAATCCAGGCCGATCAAAGATATTCAGGTGAGCGTCAACATTACCCATGAATTTTTAGGTGATTTAGAAATTTATTTAATCGCCCCCAACCATCGCTTAGTCTTATTGCAAAGTCGCATCTTGGGTCGTCGCAGCGAATTACAAGCAACTTACACAGTGCAATCGCACCCAGCACTAGCACAGTTATTATCATTACCAGCCAAAGGAAGTTGGCAGTTATGGGTGATTGACCACGCACCGCAAGATATAGGGAGAATAAATAGCTGGCAATTAACTTTAGGAATTTAGTTATTGGTTAGTGGATAGTGGTTAGTGGTAAAAAACCAACTACTAACTACCAACTACTAACTACTAACAAATTACGAATTTGGTATTTCTGCAAATGTGTGAGTTGTAATTGTTGATTCATCATAACAGCTTAAATTTTGAAGTGCTTTTGCCAAATCAGCTGTTAGGCATTTGGCATCTTGTTTGACATTGCCATGAGCATAATCTGCGACCTCGATTGCAGAGCCGATGCGAATACTAACATCACTACCCCAATGCGGATAAGGATCGCTGTAGTTAATCCCAATGGGCAGAATTTTCACTCCCAGTCCTGGATAGCTAGATTCAGCAGTCAAGGCTAGACGAGCAATTCCTGGCTTGAGAGTGTGAACTTTGCCATCACGAAACTGTCTCTTATACACATCT
>JANZYY010000493.1 GCA_026419705.1 Fischerella sp. | reverse complement strand
TGTGTATAAGAGACAGTAACACAAGTACCGCCAACTAAATCATGTTCGGCGATCGCGACTTTTGCTCCGTAGCTAGCAGCGCGTTTGGAAGCTGCTAAACCTCCAGAACCAGCACCAATGACGAACAGGTCGTAATCGTATGTCATAAAATTCCGTGTTCCTCTAGCAACAATTAAACCTTAATAGACTTACGCAGAATCAAAGAAAGCTAAAGTAGAAAAATTTACATCTGTTTTTACTACCTTTTCTCTCGCGGTCAGTCCGATCCTTGATTTAATTTAACGCTAGGAATTATTCCGCTGTAGTTGGGTGAATGCCAATGGCATCATCTAGGTCTTGCTTGGTAATACCTTTGCGAATCGCCACGGCCAAAATTTGAATAATATCAGCAGCGTGTTCGCCAACCATGTGAGCGCCTAAAATTCTTTCAGATTCGCCTTCTACAACTAACTTGAGCATAGCTTGTTCATCCTGTTTGCTGAATTGAGAAAATAGTGGTTGAAAGCGATCGCAGTAGCATTTAACAGATTCACCAAAATTTTCTCGTGCCTTTGCTTCAGTCATTCCCACACTCGCCACCTCTGGGCGGACAAAAACAGCAGATGGCACGCAATCGTAATTTACTTTTTGCGGCTTGTTGCCAAAAACTGTTTTCACAAAAGCATTGCTTTCTGTCTTAGCAACGGGTGTTAATTGCAGGCGGTTGGTGCAGTCACCCACAGCAAAAATATTTTCCTGGGTAGTGCGGTTGTATTCATCAACTATGATTTCACCTTTTTAACCAACTTCAACCCCAACTTTTTCCAAACCAAAATTTTTGGTATTGGGAACACGACCTGTAGCAACTAAGATGGTATCGGCTGCAAGATTGACTGGACAATCACCAGTTACATTTAATAACAAACCCTCTTCGTCACAGTGTTTGATTTCTTTAGCTGTGCTGTTGGTAAAAAATTTAATTCCTCGTTTTTTCAAACCTTGTTGAACGCTAGAGCGAACATCATCATCAAACCCCGATAAAATCATTTCATCTGTTTCAATAACTGTGACTTCACACCCCAAGGCATTCATCATGCTAGCGAATTCTACACCGATGTAGCCACTGCCAATAATCGCCAAACGCTCTGGCAAATACGGAAGGTTAAAAATCTCGCCGGAGGTGATGGTATACTCTATTCCAGGGATGGACGGCTGTATCGGACGTGCGCCAACGGCAATCAAAATTTTGTCAGCTGTAACTTTGCGATCGTCAATATTGATTGTGTGAGCATCATCGAAAGTGACACGACCGCGAATTAGATCCACACCAGCGTTTTGCAGCTGCGCAAAGTAAGAGTGACGAATACTTTCTAGGTGCTGGTGCACCGACTTAATCAAATCAGCCCAGTCAAATTGCCTTTGGCTGTCACTCCAACCGTAACTGTGTGCCATTTGGTTTTGGAGGGCGAAATCTGCGGCGTAAACGATCAGTTTTTTGGGAACACAACCGCGATTTACACAAGTACCACCGAGGGCTTCTTGTTCGGCGATCGCAACGCGGACACCAAATCCGGCTGCTGTTTTGGCCGCTACCAGTCCTCCAGAACCAGCACCAATGACAAACAGGTCGTAATCAAATGTCATGACTGTTGAGAAGTATGAACAGCTTTTTGTCTTTGATCTTCACTATTTGCAAGTACAGCAGCATCTATCTTGTATGTTGACTTTTCCTTGTGGTTGCAAATCATCCTAATGGCATAGATGCTGAGGAATCGATTTTTACCAAACGTGAAATTTGAGCGTCAACGCCTTTGGAAGTTCTCCCTGCTATGACGACTGGCGTCACACTCCATCACATCATGCTTTCGGAATTGTCCTCAAAGTTTGTCAGCCAATTTGTGCAATCGCGTTTCATCCAGTCTGTATAGAGATTACATCTGTTGCAATTGTTTCTGCTTCATCTGCGCGATCGAAAAAGCCACGAACAATTACACTGGCGTTCCACTTGCTTATCTGCGATTGGTTCTGCTACAGAATTAATCACTAGCAGCGAGGGAAAGACAGATTGCAAACGTTTGAACAGCGATGATTGGGGTGGCTATGAGCGAATTCTACCCGTTGAAATTCAACATTACCAATAGGCAGAGGGCAGAGGGCAAATGGCAGAGGGCAGAAGATTAGGAGTATCAATAAAAACTTTATTTTTGGGTATAAAGCCCAGTTGAAAACAAGAATTGTATCGAGACGCGTAACGCGAGATACAAAGCGTCCTTGCTTCAATCCCACGTTTCAAAAAGTGGGTTCCCTTCTGCCTTCTGCCTTCTGCCTTGAATCATTTTGGGCTTAATGGCTAAATATGTCGAAGGTAGCATCAGGAGTTAACTTGGTTTGCCTGGTATAGCCTTTAACCGGAGATGTTTTGCCTGGAAAATTTTTGGCAAACAAACAAAAACTACAAACATTTGCACAAATTTTTGCCAAGATTATATATTATTTCCCCCAATAGTAACTTGGCAAAAATCGGCATGAGTGAAAAATCAATAGAAGGCTATGGCAAAGGTTATCTAGTCCTGCTTTTGCCAATCTCGTTTTTGATCATTTTCCTTGTTGCTACCTGGCGAATTTGGCTAGCGGCAATTGTGCTCATCATTGGTTTGAATATTTGGCAGCGCTACCAATGGCAAAAGTGGTGTCTGCAAGTGAATCCGATGTTTAATCAATTGATTAAAGAGAATCAAGGTAGAATTACGCCAATGGACTTGGCAATTAAGGGTAATTTTTCCGGAGAAACGGCAAAGCGCTACCTAGATACAAAAGCGTCAGAATTTGGCGCCAATATAGTTGACTCTGAGGAAGGCAGTAAGGTTTATTACTTTATGACTGCTAGTACTCTCGCTAGTATATTTGACAGTAGCGAGCCAGTAGAAGAACTTCCTCCCCAACAGGCTGCCAAAACCATTGAACCTTTATTAGCACCACCACCTTCCAAACCTGAGCAGGAAGAACCAAAAGAACCTGAAACTGAAACACCACCCCAAACAGATCGGGAAGAAGTGAAAAAACCGCTGGAAAAACAGTTGATTTTTGGGTCTCTGATTCAATCAGAGCTTGCAAAGCGTCTCAATGTCTATTCCAGCACGGTATACAAACGGCGAGACGACCCAGATTTTCCGGAGTGGAGTCGTAGTAGAGATCCAGATGGCATTGCTTGGACATACTCCCCAAAAACAAAGGAGTTTTTTCCTCTAGAAGAAGGTAAGAGTTAAAAGTCAAAAAGCAAAAAACAACTTTGATAGTTTTGTTTTTACTTTTTACTTTTTACTCCTAAACCAACTGCTTCGCAGATAGAATTTAATCCGTTTTGTTCTAACTTAGCAAGCAAGCCTTCGAGAATACGGCGTACCATCATTGGACCAGAGTAGATCCAGCCTGTATAGACTTGGATGAGACAAGCACCGGCAGTAATCTTCTCCCAGGCATCTTCAGGGGTAAAAATGCCACCTACACCGATAATCGGCATTTTTCCTTGAGTTTGCTGCCAAATAAACCGAATAATCTCTGTGGAGCGATCGCGTAGTGGCGCACCACTAATTCCACCGGCTTCTGCTTGTAGTGACTTGCCTGTTTTGGCAATCACCTGGGTTTTCAGTCCGTCGCGACGGATAGTGGTATTAGTGGCAATCATTCCTGCCAATTCATAGCTTTTGATCAAACCAATAATGTCAGCGATCGCTTCCCATTCTAAATCAGGCGCTATCTTGACAAAAATAGGCTTTAGTGCATTGTTTTCTTGTTGCAGTGCCTCCAAGATCGAACTAAGCATAGTTGCATCTTGGAGCGATCGCAACCCAGGCGTATTAGGAGAAGACACGTTAACAACAAAGTAATCTCCCAGATGCTTGAGTAAGCGAAAACTATTGAGATAATCACTTGCAGCTTCTTCCAGGGGTGTTACCTTAGATTTTCCTAGATTTATACCTATAGGTATTGTCGGAGAGAACTTTTGCTTGCGTTGTGCTAATCGCGCCGCCATCGTTGCTGCACCGCTATTATTAAAGCCCATGCGATTGAGAGCAGCTTTGTCTAAGGGTAAGCGAAACAAGCGAGGACGGGGATTACCTGGCTGGGCATGAAAAGTCACAGTTCCCAGTTCTGCAAAGCCAAAACCCAGACTTGACCAAATATCAGTGGCAACCCCATCTTTATCAAATCCAGCAGCCAAACCTACAGGATTGGGAAAGTGCAGGTCAAATAAGTTTTGTTCTAGCCGTTGATCGGCAAGACACAGCGACTGCTGTAGGTGTTTGGTTGCCCAGCTTGCAGCTGGACTAGGAT
>JANZYY010000048.1 GCA_026419705.1 Fischerella sp. | reverse complement strand
TTCTAGGACTGCTAACTACAATTATCACAATGGCCGCATCGCCAGTTAAGAGCTTGTTTGTCAAAACCAAAAGCATTCAACAAAAATTGCCAGCGACACTGCTTGCTGGTCAGATATTGATTCATCTGCTTGGCAGCTCGTAATTGTGTTGTTGGTTGAATTTTGACCCCAGAAACAATCTTGTAATGGAAAGGATCAAGCCAATTTAACTGACCAATACTGTGCAGTAGAGAAAGCGCCACAGCAGCATCAGGAAATTCTCGCACCACTGCGTTTACTTCCCCAGTTTTTGGCAGTTTTTTCATCAATTGCTGTGCTTGACGTTGCTGCGATCGCACTTTTTCTTCAAAAAATCTCTGTCTTTGCTTGTCCCCTGGATCTAACCAGCCTGTAGGTTCACTGATTAAGGTCAGCGCTTGCGCTAATTTACCATCCCGTCCTGCACGTCCAATTTCCTGCACGTACTCTGATAGCAACAAGGGCGCGTGAAAGTGAACCACCCAACGTACATCCGGTTTGTTTATTCCCATACCAAACGCAGAAGTGCAAATCACAAATGGTATTCTTCCTTCTATCCACTTCGCTTCAATGAGGCGGCGTTCCTCCGCATCCAGTCCTGCATGATAACTGGCTGTAACGTAACCCATTTCTTCCAACCATGCAGCTAAATTCTCACTATCTCGTCTGCTGCGAACGTAAACTAATCCTGCTGTTTGTGGTCTTTGTTGGATAAATTTTAATAATTGTTGCTTTCTATGCCGTGGAGTCCAAATCATCCGGACTCTTAGATTAAGATTAGAACGATAGGGAATCAGACGAAAAACTGCTGGTTGGTCTAATTGTAAAGTTTCTTGGATGATTTTTTGGGCTAGAGGATCGGCGGTGGCAGTGAAAGCGGCTAGCACTATTTTTGTTCCCGCAGGTTTTGTCTTTAACAGTGCTGGTCGTACTGCCCCGATTCTTCGATAAGCAGGTCGAAATGTTTCTCCCCATTGCACTAGGCAATGTGCCTCATCTAAAATCAAGCCGTTGATGATAATTTCTGGCTGGCACAACCTTTGCCATACTGGGGGACTAAATAAAGTTTCTGGCGATAAGTATAGTAATTTTAGCTTTTGTTGTTCTAAAGCGTAGAGAATCTGTCGTCGATGTGACGAGGGCAATTCACTATGTAAAAGGGCTGCACTTAAGTTGCGTTGACGTAATTCTTGAACTTGGTTTTCCATCAACGCCACCAAAGGCGAAACTACTAAAGTTAATCCTGTTTGCAACAACGCTGGAAGTTGAAAGCAAATTGATTTTCCCCCACCTGTGGGCATGATAATCAGTGCATCCTTTTTTGCCAACAAATTATGGATAATTTCTCCCTGTGGCGGACGGAAATCTTCATAACCCCAGATTTTTTGGAATGCAGTGCGGACTTCGTGCCATGAAGTTGTGACTGGATGATTCATGAGGGATAGTAGACGGGTGTGATTTTGAATATATCCTTTGCTATCCCACTCAAGGTTCAGTATTTGTATCAGTTGTCTTTTTTGTTCGTTTATGAAAAAAATAGATAGATAGAAAATTTTTCAGAAAAATGAACTACTAAGTTACCAAGACACCAAGAATTGAATTTTCTATTTGTAATAGAAAACAAGTAAGTCGGTGCAGAAAATTAAGCTATGTTAAGAAAGGTATCTGCTGCCGCTGCCCTCTGCCCGATCCAAACTACAAATATTTACGCCGCTTCTGCAATGCTTAAAAAATGAGTTAATGGAGGGAGACAGAAAAAGCGGCGATTTTGAGTAGATTTCAAGTAGCAAAAGATAGGGGAAACCCTATCCTTGCTTGCTCTACCAAACTTTCTAAGCATTGACCTCTTCTGGCTGAGGCTGATTTTGCAACCAAGCATATAACCGATTCAATGCATTGACATATGCCTGGGCTGACGCCACGATAATGTCTGTATTTGCTGCATGGCCAGAGAAAACTCTGTCTTCATGTCGCAAACGAATGGTGACTTCCCCAATTGCATCTATTCCTGCTGTAACAGACTGCACGGAAAATTCAATCAACTGGTTGGGTACCTTGATGACGCGGTTAATGGCTTTGTAAACAGCATCCACTGGTCCTGTACCAATGGCTGCATCGATTAGTTCTTCACCTTCTGGGGTACGCAGAGTGACTGTAGCAGTGGGTTTGGCGTTGCTACCGCAGGAAACTTGCACTAATTCTAATTTAAACAGATCGGGAGCTTGTTGGATTTCGTCATTAACAATAGCTTCTAAATCCCAATCACTAATTTCTTTCTTTTTATCTGCTACTTCTTTGAACCTGACAAATGCTTTATTTAATTCAGTTTCTGTCAGTTCATAACCCAATTCTCGCAAGCGGCTGCGGAAGGCGTTTCTACCTGAATGTTTACCCAAAACAATTTGATTTTCTGTCAAACCGATTAATTGGGCATCCATAATTTCATAGGTGAGCTTGTTTTTTAGCACACCATCTTGGTGAATTCCCGATTCGTGGGCAAAGGCATTCGCTCCCACAATCGCTTTGTTTGGTTGCACTAACAGCCCTGTCAAATTGGAAACCATGCGGGAGGTTTTATAAATCTGCCTGGTGTCGATATTTGTCAGGGGTTCTTCAGATTCTGCTGGACGTCCTAAGAAGGGGTTAAAATACTGCCGGCGCACGTGCAAGGCCATGATCAACTCTTCTAGCGCCGCATTTCCGGCTCGTTCACCAATACCATTAATGGTGCATTCTAATTGCCTAGCGCCATTTTTGATTGCTTCTAAGAAATTGGCAACGGCTAAGCCTAAATCGTTGTGTCCGTGAACAGAAATAATTGCTTGATCGATGTTACGAACGTTTTCTTTAATGCCTTTAATTAAGGCTCCAAATTCAGATGGAGTCGTGTAACCAACGGTGTCAGGAATATTAACTGTTGTCGCGCCAGCGGCGATCGCTCGCTCTAAAACTTCGTAGAGAAATTCTGGTTCGGAGCGCCCTGCATCTTCAGGAGAAAATTCAATATCATCAGTGAAACTTTTTGCATAAGCAACCATTTCTTCTGCGATCGCCAACACCTCTTTTCTAGTTTTTTTCAACTTATATTTCAGGTGAATATCAGAAGTAGCTATAAAAGTATGAATCCTACCTTTTGCTGCTGGCCCGATCGCTTGGGCAGCAGCTTTAATATCTTCTTTTCGCGCTCTCGCCAAACTACAAATTACAGGACCAGTTTCCGTTCCTACAATCTGGGCAATCTTATTAACTGCTTCAAAATCTCCTGGACTTGCAAAAGCAAAACCGGCCTCGATTACATCCACGCCTAAACGTGCTAATTGCTTAGCGATTGTCAGTTTTTCATCTATATTCAGAGTCGCTCCCGGACATTGTTCGCCATCTCTGAGTGTCGTATCAAAAATTATAATACGTTCTGATTTGTTTTCCATTGTCTGCTTGTTGTCTAGTTTTTATTTGTGCCTTAAAATACTTTCAACCCTAGTTTTTTTGTTTTTATAGTGTCCTAAATAAATGCTTAGTTTGACATGAAGCAACTATCCATCTATTTTCTCTATTTGGTCACGAATATCATTTAAATCTATGTATCTATCCGTAGCATTACGTAATTCCCTCGCTATCATTCCCTCTGTCGATACTACTGTAATATGAGTGTTTTTGGAACGCAACAGTTCTATCGCTCTTTCAAAATCTCCATCTCCACTAAATAAAACCACTCGGTCGTATTGCTCTACAGTGTTAAACATATCTACAACAATTTCAATATCTAAATTAGCTTTTTGTGAATAACGACCAGAGGAATCATCATAATATTCTTTGAGAACTTTAGTTCTAACAGTGTATCCTAGACTAATTAAAGCATCTCTGAAACCTCTTTGATCTTGTTGATCTTTTAAGCCAGTGTACCAGAACGCATTGATTAAAGTTGTATCTGGCTGCTCTTGTTTGAAGTATTCTAAGACTCGTCGCGGATCAAAAAACCAGCCATTCTTTTGTTGAGCATAGAACATATTGTTTCCGTCTACAAAAATAGACAGACGATTCATCGAAGAACCCATAAAATTTACACCTAATAATAGATAAAGAAGAATTTAGATTGAACAATAGATTATAGCAATTATAAAATGTCAAATTTGCTATTACCTATAAATTATATTTTCATATATAACTTGTATCTAACCTCTCTGAAAGTAGGAACTAAACTGAAACATGAGGTGTTAAGCTTAACAGAGTGCTTAACATTTTTCACCCTTCGCGTTGTTAATTGCACCCCATAATCAAAATTTACCAATTAGGAAGACTATATACCAATTAAGTTTACTCCTAAAGCGGTATAGTATAGCCTTGGTGTAAGATCAAGACCGGGAATACTTCTTTAGGAAGAGCAAAAATTGTACAAGACGCACGGAATGTTCCCGTACGTTGCCATAGAAGGTCTTCCAAAAGGTTTGGTGCAATTTTTTCGGGTGTATCCTTTTGGGTGGAGTAATAACTTCTGTTTGGTAGGTGAGACAGCATCTAGCTGATGTGCTACAAATTTTCACACGCAGTCCGGATGCAAAGTCAAAGTTTAGTAATCAATAGAGGATAGTTTACAAATGTATAAGTTTTGCATTTAAGTCTTACTTTAAGTTTATTGCATTCAAAGAGAGTGTAAATAAATAAAATCACATTATGTAAATTAATCGGTAATAGGATATGGCAGAAGAACCTATATATACATTAACCAAAAAAGATGTCTCTGCTGCCAATCAAGCGTCAAGTAAACCAACAAAAGCAACTTCGACAGCATCAACACGTCAGTTCCAGCTGATGACACGTATTGGTCACGTCCTAGCTGGCGCTTGGGTAGTAGGAGCCGCACTACTGAGTGCTTCTAGTTTGGGTTGGATGCAATTGATGGAAAATCAAGCGCATTCTATTTTTTTTCTCGTACGAGGACAGATGGTTCCTCCAGAAGATATAGTAATTTTGGCAATTGACGAGCAATCAATATCAATGCCACCGCAGTACTATAAAACAGATCCGCAAACCTATGCTTATTTAGAACCGTTAAAAGCTTTTCCTTTTCAACGTACAGCTTATGCCCAGGTCATCGAAAAGTTGCTACAAGCAGGAGCGCGTCATATAGCGATAGATTTAGTCTTCGATCAGCCCAGTAGCTACGGTGAACAAGACGATCGCAACTTACAGGCAGTATTGCAACGTTATGGGGACAAAGTTACCTTAGCTGCGCTCTACGAAAATTATGAGACACACCAAGGCATCTTTTGGCAACTAACGCAACCTCAGCAGTTGTTTCGCACAGGTTCAGTATCAATTGGCTCCGTAAATTTTCCTATAGAGATAGATGACAAAATTCATCGCTTAGCTCATGAATTTCCCAAATTATTAGCAGAAAAAGAAGGATTTATTCCTACAGACAAAATACCTTCCTTTGATGAAGCGGTTTTAAGAGCATCTCAAGTTAATTATCCCCAACCAAAAGGCGATCGCATATATTTTTACGGCGGTGCGGGTACATTTGAAGCATTTCCTTTCTGGCACGTACTGGATCCAGAAAACTGGAACACCTATTTACAGCAAGGAAAGGTTTTCCAAGACAAAATTGTAATCATTGGTGTGACATCAGAGTTGGCAAAAGACTATTATTCAGTACCCGCTGCTTCTAGCTGGCTGTACCCCGAGCAAATGTCGGGTGTAGAAATTCATGCCAATGCGATCGCAACTTTAATGGAAGGAAAAAGCATTGCTTTGGCAATTAACACTCCACCCTTGCGGGCTTTGTTTGTATTTGGTTTAGTCGGTGGATGTGGCGTCATCATTGCCAAAAGCAAGCAAGGAATAAGAAGATTTTCTTATAGCCTTGCCCTCGCGATTGGTTGGGGAGTAATTAGTTATGCATTATTCATTTACGGTCAGTTAATTTTTCCCGCTGCTGTTCCAGTTGTGGCTATTGTAGCGATGGGAATGTCCTATTTGGGAACGGAAGCAGCCAGAGAACTTTTCCGAAAACAGCAATTACTGACTATTTTCAAAAAATATAAAACTTCTCCCGTGGTTCAGGAAATTATCAGTCAACAACAAGACCTTCAAGATCTGCTCCAACAACTTGACATAGCATTATCAGGGAAAATGTTGGGCGGACGTTATAAAATTGTCAAAGTTCTTGGTGCTGGAGGATTCAGTGAAACTTATATTGCTGAAGATACCCAACGCCCAGGCAATCCTCTGTGTGTTGTTAAACAGTTAAAACCAGCTAATAGTAAATCAGAGCAATTAGCTGTTGCTAAACGTTTATTTTATTCAGAAGCCCAAACACTAGAAAAATTAGGAAACCATGACCAAATACCTCAACTATTAGCTTACTTTGAGCAAGAGGGGGAATTTTATTTAGTTCAAGAGTATATAGTTGGTCATGCTCTCAGTCAGGAAATGCCATCCGGCAAATGTTTATCAGAAATTGCAACAATCAAAATTTTGCGAGATTTATTGCAAACATTGGCATTTGTACATCAACATGGCATTATTCACCGAGATATTAAACCAAACAACATCATTAGACGAAAATCAGACGGTAAATTGGTACTAATTGACTTTGGAGCTGTAAAAGAAGCAGCTACACAACTATTCAACAATCTAGAACAAACAGCCTTTACTATTGGCATTGGTACTAAAGGTTATGCACCAAGCGAGCAATGTTTTGGACGTCCACAATACAGTAGCGATATCTATGCAGTTGGCATGATTGCGATTAAAGCCTTGACTGGCATTCCCCCTCATGAATTAGAAAGAGATGATAGATCGGAAGTGAAATGGCTCGATAAAGCCAATGTTAGCGGGGGCTTAGCTGAAATTATTTCTAAAATGGTGCTAGAAGACTTCCAACAGCGCTATCAATCAGCGCGAGAAGCACTCGAAGCAGTAAACAAATTAATCATGTCTGAAGAGAGATATTCTCTGCTAAAGGACGACTCATTAGAAAATACTATTTCTTTATCAAAAGAGTCAGGCACTTCTACCACACCTTGGACTGAAATACCTCAAGACACTCAAGAACCACCATCTTCCACGTATTTGTTACCAGATCCTCGAGAAAATCAAAAATAATTTTTGTTGTTTTGTATTTTGATTTATTACTAGTACTTCCTCACATCAACGCCAGCTGGGTAAACCAATTTGGACAACTCTTTGTAAACCTCTTTGTTTGTGTCCTACCCTCCGGTCAGTCGCCGTGCATCTATCTACCCTGCACTTTTCGAGTGTAGCCCTTCTCGTAGAGTAGCCGCTGCACGTCTGTGTAGTTCGTGACCTTATCATCGAACTGTTCCAGACGCGTACGCCGCAGGCGTTCGAGTAGGGTGATTTCGCGTCTGGTACTTTCCAAGGATTTAGGGGGTTTCCAAAACCTAGAATGGTGTCACGACTAATTTGAAAATAGACCCTGGTCATTCATTGATCTTTGTTTGAAATAAACAGCACCAATTTCTTGGTGTACCTATAGAAACAGCATTACTAATAAAACTGCTTTTCCCCGGCCGTAAGATTTGGAGGTGAATACTTCACCTATCCCAATTCAGTAGGAAAGTTTGGTAGATTTTACTCATTTGAACCAGGATTTTCTCGTGTTGGTATCAGATTGGCTGGGTTTGGCTTCGCAGTCGAGTCATTTATTGGTGGAGTCTCTGGTTGGGGTGGCTGATTAGCTGGGTTTTGACCTCCAGTCGAGTCATTTATTGGTGGAGTCTCTGGTTGGGGTGGCTGGTTAGCTGGGTTTGGCTTCGCAGTCGAGTCATTTGTTGGTGGAGTCTCTGGTTGGGGTGGCTGGTTAGCTGGGTTTGAACCAGTGGATGTCTCTTGATTGTTGGAGTTATTTTTTTGCTGTTCTGTATCTGATAAAACTTGTCCCGTCTCTTGTAAAGAATTTACAGGAGGATCGTTATTGACTCTAGAGTTAAGCGGAGAGTCTGAGGGATTAGTATTTGGCGAGGGATTATTATTTGGTGACGGATCGGTGCTTAACTGGGTAAAAGGTGGATTTTCTACTACTTCTTTTCCAGTAAGTGGTGATTGGGAAGCGACAGCTGCGGCAGTTTCAGCTTGAACTTTGGCGATCGCCGGATCTGAAGAAGGTGCACTGCGTCCAGCCAAATCAAGGTCTTGAACCAGATTGCTTGTTTCATAAAAAGTTCTCAGGTCAAATTCGTATAAACCCTGAATTTTATCTTTTACGATTACAAGTAATTGCCCTGCTTTCAGTTCCTGGTTTTGAGAAGCATTCTGATTGGATACTTCAATACCGCTATTTGTCAGTGCTGCAACAATTGTGGTATCTTTTTTTTCATCATAGCGCACGAATAATGCTGAACCGCGAATTGCTGCCGCTGCATTTGGTGTATTTATACGTGTCCGCCCCTGCCCTGGTGGGATAAGCAACAAGACAGTACCATTAGATAGCCGCAAATTGCGCGATTTCGGTAAAAACCGGAACACAGCTTGTTCCCCAACCCGTGCTAGAGAACCGTCATTGAAGCGCAATTCTGCCAGGGAAGCTCTACCGGTAGATAACCCATCCCCAGGAACAATCGCATCTGATTTGCGTGCCGGACGTTTAGGTTTATTTTGGGGCATTAGTTGCACCCAATTACGTAGGTTTCTAATCACAGCCCTAGTCAGAGGAGTAGCAGCATTTGCCTGCTCTAGCAAAGGCAGCGCCATAATTCCCCAAAAGCCAATTGTCACCAGTGGAAATAATTTACGAAACATTTTTGGAGCCTCGGATAAATTCACTGATACCAAACCAGTGGAAAACAGGTGATGATTTTATATGGTATGAAGACGCTAATTATATTTTTGTGGCAAGATTCTTTCTGTATATTTGCTGAAATTTATTTACCGCTTGCTAAGTATATAAAAACACTTAACTACACCTATGCCGATATATTGCTTAGGTATATTTTCAGTATATTATAAATCATTAACCAAAAATTTACATAGATGTTAATATTACCACTTTTCTGTGGTGACTAATAAGCATATTTATCATTTACAATGACTAAAATTGGCGGAAATACGGAATCATCCTACTCGGAACTTCTCAACAAGCTTATGGTCTAGAGTTTAAAAAAATAGATTTGATATGCAACCCAAGAAATGGAAAAATTTTTGGACAAGGATTTTGTTTGCTTCCAGTAGCGTCAGCTGGTATTTCATCAGTATTAATACAGCATGGGCTGCAAAGTTTAACCAGAGGAATTTTATAAACAAATCAGGTATCACCCTAGTGAGCGATCGCTCTTTTAGAAAGCAACGGTCGGAGGCGGTTAATTCAGAACTGCAGCTTCTGCAGCCATTAGAAATAACAGATACCAACAATATCACAAAAATTAAGATAGCTGATGAAGATGCGCTAACTGTAGAATTTAGTGATGCTTCACAAAAAGCAGAGATGGCGAAAGAGTCACCAAATTTACACTCTCAGACTACGCCAACTCCACCAAATTTCCAATCAGACTCCGCACCAAAAAACGATTCTAATGATACTCAACAATTGACCGATCCACTACAACTAGAACTATCGCCAACCAATATTCCCACGTTCTCCCCTACACAAAAAGATCAAATTTTAGAAACATCTCAGACAGAAACGGAACAAACAGAACAAAGACTTCAAAAACTACAGCAGCAGCTGCAAGATAACGAACAACCATCTGCAGAGTCAGACACTGATGAGGAACTTGGTAAGCTAAGACTGCGAGAAATCTCACCAACTCTTGAACAACCGCAGACTTCACCTTTAGAACAACCTTTAGTTCAATTTCAACCAATAGGCTACCTACTGGCTCGAGTTGGCTATTTCTACAGCAGCAACATTTTTTCTTCAGGATTAGTTCCAGTTGAAGATAGTTTGGTTT
This sequence comes from Fischerella sp., assembly GCA_026419705.1. Lineage (GTDB taxonomy): Bacteria > Cyanobacteriota > Cyanobacteriia > Cyanobacteriales > Nostocaceae > PCC9605. The sequence goes on along the minus strand of JANZYY010000048.1, from coordinate 6,310 downwards.
ACTCCGGTTTAAGTTTAGGGTCTGTACCTATACCTTTAGGAAAAAAGACATTTTTAAGTGGGTCTATCGATGGCTCTCTAGTTCGATACCTCAGTCAATCAAAGTATAATTACAATCAGGTAAGATTCAACCTAAGTTTATACCAAGAGCTTACACCGCGAATGTACGGGGAAGTTGGTTGGAGCAATCAACTACTGTTCTATGCTAGAGACGGCGATAGCTTTGACGCTGGCGATCGCTTTTTAAATGAAAATACTCTGCGGCTGTCTTTGGGAAGACGAGACCCTTTGACACAAAAGTTGATGTTAGATAGCTTTTACGAATTTCGCGTCAGTCTCACTGACCCGCCAGAAGATTGGAATCGATTAAGTAACTTTTTATGGCTTTCTTTAAATTACTACTTACGAACAACTCTCCAGGTTGGTCTCGATTACCAATTTAGCTCATCAAATTTTACCGAGCGCGACAGAGATGATTTGTATAATCGGTTCTTTGGTCACTTAAATTACAAAACATCCAACGATAGTAGCATTAGTGTGCAAGCAGGCGTGACATTGGGTGATTCTAGTGACAGCAATATTGATTTTGATGGCTGGTTCTTTGGTATAAACTACAACTTGGAATTAGGTAAGTTTTGAAAATAGTTGTTTGTTGGTTGTTGTTTGTTGGTTGTTCCAATCAACCACCAACTACCAACTACTAAAAATAACTAATCCAATCACTCCAGCTACCAGCATAGAGTTTACCCGTGTAAATACCAGCCAGCTCTAAGGATAGTAAATTTACACAAGCTGTGACACCAGAACCGCAGTAAACTATAATTTCTTTTGCATTATCCAACTGTGACCAACGAAGGCGTTGTTCTGATGGCGACAGCAGATAGCCAGTACTGTCTGTAGCTTCCTGCCAAGGATAATTTACCGCACCAGGAATGTGACCGGCGATTTTATCAATGGGTTCTCGAATACCGAGGTAGCGATCGCTCTCTCGTGAATCTATCAATGCTACTTCTGGTAGATCTTTCTTATTTATTACTGCTTGGCGATCCACTAGCATATGTGTTTGGATCTGAGGAATAAAATCACCCATTCGGGGTTCAGGGATAATATCTGTGACAGGATATCCAGCTTTTTGCCATTCGCCATAGCCACCATCTAGCACCGCTACTTGTTTATGTCCGAGATAACGCAACAACCACCATAAACGCGCCGCAAAAGCAAGGCGGGAATCATCGTAAGCTACCACCAAAGTTTGTTGATAAACTACGCCAATAGCCGATAACTTGCGAGCTAATTCTTCAGGATGGGGTAAAGGATGTCTTCCCCCGTGTTTTCCCACAGGACTGGAAAGATCCTGGTTCAAATCTAAATAGTAAGCCCCTTTGATATGACTGGTTTGGTACTGCTGTTTTCCCAATTGTGGATCGGCAAGAGAAAAGCGACAATCCACGATGACAACTTGCGGATCTTCAAGGTGTTCCAACAGCCATTCACGAGAAATAACAATCATAGTCATTAGTCATTTGTTAGTGGTTAGTGGTTAGTTGTTAGTGGTTGTTGGTTGGTGGTTGTTTGTTGGTGGTTACTACCTCTACTCCCCCATCACCCCTTCCCTACGGTCAGCCGAAAAAGGCGCGAAATCACCCCATCACCCCATCATCCCCTCTCCCTATTCTTCATTTCCTATTTTCAAAAATAGAATGTCAGAGTTAGATAATTTTACACCTGAGCTTACAGCAGATGGATCTTTCACTTTCTTTTCCCAGGAATTCGGCGAGTCTTTTCACAGCCGTTATGGAGCTAAGCAGGAGAGTTTTCTGAAATTTGTCGAGCCTACTCAACTGGCTTTAAAAGCTACTCAACCCAAGTTGCGACTGTTGGATATTTGTTATGGGTTAGGATACAACACAGCAGCTGCTTTGGAGAGAATTTGGTCTGTTAATCCTGATTGTGATGTAGAAGTAATCGGTTTAGAACTGAATGCAAGTGTCCCACAAGCGGCGATCGCCCATCATTTATTCGATAGCTGGGAATATAAGTATACAAACATACTCACTCAACTAGCTTACGAACAGCAAGTGCAGACAAATCACCTGCGAGCTCAGCTATTAATTGGCGATGCAAGAACTACGATCAAACAAGTTTATCACTGGGGTTTCCGAGCAGATGCAATTTTTCTCGACCCCTTTTCACCACCTCAATGTCCCCATTTATGGACTGTTGAATTTATTCAACAGCTTGCCTTGTGTTTGCATCACAATGGTTTACTAGCTACCTATTCTTGTGCAGCAGCTGTACGCACTGCACTTTTAACAGCTGGCTTAGAAATAGGTTCCACCCCACCAGTAGGAAGGCGAACACCTGGTACTGTTGCAGCCCATCCCCTGGATGGGGAATTCGGGACCCCCATGACCGTCAGGGAGTGGGGATTAGGGGAGCAAGACTTCCCCCCATCTCCCTATCCCCCCATCTCTCCACCATCTCTTCCTCCCCTCTCTCAGTCTGAAAAAGAACATTTACTCACTCGCGCTGCTATTCCTTACCGCGATCCAGAATTGCAAGACTCTCCGGATGTTATTCTCAGAAGGAGGCAACAAGAACAGCAAGCTTGTTCCCTTGAACCAACTTCTCGTTGGCGAAAACGGTGGTCTTTAAGGGGACAACAGACAAGGGACTAGGGTCTGTTTTCAAACTACTCTTTCAGCGATCCTAGATTTTGGGATCTCCCTAACACCTATTCTCCAAAAGTAGAGACGCTACATATCCCGTCTGTACAGATGATGATGCGCCAAACGAGACCATAGAGAATTGCTATAAATTCCCCCTCTCTCAGAGGAAAGAAAAGACGTCCTAGAACACCAATTCAGTAATCTTCGACTAGCAAGGGAGGGATGGCGGCATAGACAGACAAGCAAGACTTGGAGGAATTTTCTTCGTTTTTATCCAAGTGTAAAATTTTCGACGGAATTTTTTGTTGATTTTTTCGATGGCGAGCAACGAGTTTTTGTGATGAGAATCACTGACAATCAAAGTAACTTATCACTGCTAGACAAATTTGACCGTAGTTTCATTATTTTCATGAGTAGTACAACTAGATACACAAACTGCTTTGATAAGTATCAAAACTGTAATTTTCATACCCTATTTTGAAATCAATTTAATGAATGCAACCGTTGCTGCTCCTGCTATGTTAATAAATCTCCGTAAAAAACCTGATTTAACATTTGCACGAATTTATCATACTGGAATTGCAAGCAGGATTGTTTTGGCAGCAATATTTCCCATATTCTAAAAACACATAAAAAATTTACGCTGCTGACGAGTGAGTCAAGCTTGGAAAAATGCAGACTGAAATACAGTTAAGTACTAAACTGGTTTTTTAAAAGCTGACTTTGTTAACTGATTAAAAAAATTGGAGTGCCTTTGTGATTCAATGGACATCCAAATATACAGGCTCTACCGAAAAAATTGTGAGTAGATCAAACCCCCTAAAAAATGTTAATAATATAGATTCAAATTATGCTGTAGTACCACCAAAAGCAGAAGATTATTCCTTGAACTTATCTCAAAAAGACCTGAACATTGAACAGACAGAAGTTTTGCCTGCTTTAAGCAAAGCTTATGTTAATTTTGGTTCCAATGCCCTGGAATCTAGAACACAACCAGGTGAAGGGTCTAAAGTGAATGGTTTTGATTCAGATGCACCGAAAGTTTTAGTCGTTGACGACCATGCTGCTAGTCGCGTTACTGCTGTTGCCCTTTTAGTGATGGAGGGCTACGAAGTCATTGAAGCGGATAGTGGTTCTGCTGCTGTTGAATTAGTCATCCAAAAGCAACCGGATCTGATTTTACTAGATGTGATGATGCCGGGTATGGATGGGTTTGAAGTCTGCCAGTTACTCAAGCAAGATGAGCATACGCGGCTAATACCAATAATTTTTGTGACGGCGTTAAACGATCGCCGATCGCGTATCCGAGGAATAGAAGTTGGGGCAGATGATTTTTTGAGTAAGCCCTTCGATCGTGTAGAGTTAGCAGCGCGTGTCAAGTCTTTAGTAAGGCAAAAGCGTCTGAATGAAGACTTAGACCACGCCGAACAAGTGCTGTTTTCCATAGCAAGGGCAATTGAAAGTCGCGATCCAAACACAGGCGATCATTGCGAACGGCTAGTAAAACTGGGAAAAGCTTTTGGGGAATATCTCAATCTTTCACGCAACCAAATTCGTGATTTAATGTGGGGCGGTTATCTTCATGATATTGGCAAAGTAGGAATTCCCGACGCCGTGCTACTGAAGAAAGAAAAACTCACGCCCGAAGAGTGGGAGATTATGAGACAACACGTTTTAATCGGTGAAAGAATCTGTCAACCATTACGCAGTATGTGGGGTGTAATTCCTATTATCCGACATCATCATGAGCGCTGGGATGGTTCCGGCTACCCCGATGGACTCAAAGGAGAGGATATTCCCTATCTGGCACAAGTGTTTCAAATAATTGATATTTATGATGCCCTGACTAGCGAACGACCTTACAAACGGGCTTTTCTGCCAGAAGAAGCACTCATAGTGACGGAGGAGGAAACAGCGAAGGGGTGGCGCAATCCTCGACTGATGCAGCAGTTTGCAGAATTTATTCGTAGTTGTAAACCACAGTAGTTGTTTGTTGTTTGTTGACTGTTGTTTGTTATTTGGAACAAGCAACCACTAACCACTAACTACCAACCACCAACTTAGTAAAGTGGTATGATTTGAGCCGAGATATCAAAGTAGTAAGCTTACTCATCATTATTTACCCAGCCAATAGCTAATTATGGTAGTTGTAGCAATTCTAGCGGCAGGACGTGGAACACGCATGAAATCCAACCTTCCTAAAGTCTTACATTCTTTGGGTGGGCGATCGCTAGTTGAAAGAGTGCTTGAAAGCGTCCAACCGCTCTCGCCTTTACGTCAAATGGTAATTGTAGGGTATCAGGCTGAGGAAGTGAAAACAGCCATGCTCTCACTTCCAGACTTAGAGTTTGTTGAACAGAGCGTACAACTCGGAACAGGTCATGCTATCCAGCAATTACTTCCTTATCTGGAGGGATACAGCGGCGATATCTTGATATTAAACGGCGATTTGCCATTAATACGTACCGACACGCTTAAAAACATTCTGCAAATACATCAAAAAAACCGAAACGCTGCCACTATTCTCACCGCCCACCTGACAAATCCCAAAGGCTATGGGCGCGTTTTTTGTAACGAAGAAAATATAGTACAGCAAATTGTCGAAGAAAAAGATTGCACTCCTACGCAAAGACAAAATTGCCGTGTTAATGCCGGAGTTTATTGCTTTCGCTGGCCAGATTTGGCAAAAGTTCTGCCGAATTTGCGAGCGAATAATGCCCAGAAAGAATACTATCTCACCGATGCTGTGACTCTAGTTACACCTGTGATGGCAGTGGATGTAGAAGATAGCCAAGAAATTATGGGTATTAACGATCGCCTGCAACTAGCTTCTGCCTACGAAATTTTGCAAAGGCGTATCAAGGAAAAATGGATGGCAGCAGGTGTCACTCTCATCGACCCTGGTAGCATTACTATTGATGACACCGTAGAATTACATCCAGATGTGATTATTGAACCGCAAACTCATCTACGGGGAAATACTGGGATCAAAACTGGCTGTCGCATCGGACCTGGAAGTTTAATAGAAAATAGCCAGATTGATGAAAATGTTATTGTCATGTATTCCGTGGTGACGAATAGCATCATACAGGCTGGTAGCAGAATTGGTCCCTACGCTCATTTACGAGGAAATGTGGAAGTTGGTAGCAAATGTCGGGTAGGGAATTTTGTGGAATTAAAAAATACTAAATTGGGTGAATGCACTAATGTTGCTCACTTATCCTATTTGGGCGATACCACAACTGGAAATCAGGTCAATATTGGTGCAGGAACGATTACCGCCAACTACGACGGTGTCAAAAAGCATCCTACCAAAATTGGCGATCGCACTGGCACTGGTTCCAACAGCGTTTTAGTAGCACCAATCACTTTAGGAAATGATGCCTATATCGCAGCTGGCTCTACAATTACAGAAGATGTCCCTGACGATTGTTTGGCGATCGCCCGTGAGCGTCAAGTAGTAAAACCAGGATGGCGGAAAAAATCTCCAAAACAATAAAAAATCAAAACAAGGCAAAAGGAAATAAGTAATTTTACCTTTTGCCTTTGCCCTTTTAATTATCCCTAGGACTTACGCAAAAACCCTCTTAAACTCTTTATTCTCCGTGTCCTTTGTGTTCTACCCTGCGGTCAGCCGAATAA
>JANZYY010000492.1 GCA_026419705.1 Fischerella sp. | reverse complement strand
TAATCACTATGCCCTTAATACCATAAGCTTTACAAAGCAACTCAATATCCGGCATCCCAACTTCCATATTTGAGCATGAGTAACGCTCTCCGTGGAAGGCTTGCTGCCACTGACGCACCATTCCCTGCCAGCCATTATTAATTATTACAGTCTTGACATTTATTCCATACTGTGTTATCGTTCCAAGTTCTTGCAAACACATCTGGAAGCTAGCATCACCGCTGATACAGATAACTTCTGCGTTGGGGTATGCCACTTTCACACCCATAGCTGCAGGCAGGCCAAAGCCCATGGTTCCCAAGCCACCACTGGAAATCCAGCGTCTTGGTCCTGCCTTGAGAAATTGGGCTGACCACATCTGATGTTGACCCACATCAGTTGTGTAGTAGGCATGGGGTGCTTGGCGACCCACTTCTGCAATCACCTCTTGTGGTGACATGCTATCGGGATAATGCGGCACTACCAATGGATACTCTTCTTTCCAGCGGTTGATTAATCTCAACCATTCTTGAGTTTGGTTGGGTGTACCCTTAATACCTAAATCTTGACACCGACGCAAGATGTCTTGTAGTACATTCTTGACATCGCCGACGATGGGTACATCGGGAACGCGATTTTTACCAACTTCGGCGGGATCGATGTCAATGTGAATGACTTGAGCGCGGGAAGCAAATTCATCTAACTTGCCTGTGACGCGGTCATCAAATCTGGCACCAACACAAATGAGCAAATCGCAGTCGGTGACAGCAAAGTTAGCGTAGGCGGTGCCGTGCATTCCCAACATTCCCAGCGAGAGGGGATGATGCTCATCAAAAGCACCCAAACCCATCAATGTTGTGGTGACAGGTATGTGAAATAATTCAGCTAGTTCCCGAATTTCTGCATAGGCACCGGAGGCGATCGCACCTCCACCCACATACAGCAAGGGACGACGACTTTCACGAATTAATTGAATTGCGGCGTTAATCTGCCGTGGATTTCCCTTGACAGTGGGGCGATATCCTGGTAGTCTTACGGAACCTGGTTCCACAGGCACATAATCAAATTCTTCAAAAGCTACATCCTTGGGAATATCTATTAAAACTGGTCCAGGTCGTCCCGTGCTGGCAATGTGGAAGGCTTCGGCGACGATTCGTGCCATATCCTTAGGGTCGCGCACTACGTAAGAGTGCTTGACTATCGGCAGCGTAATTCCATAAATATCAGTTTCTTGAAAAGCATCTGTACCAATCATTTTGCGCGGCACTTGTCCCGTGACAATCACCATCGGGATCGAGTCCATGTAAGCAGTGGCAATACCTGTTACCAAGTTAGTCGCTCCTGGACCAGAAGTGCCAAAGCACACTCCTACCTTTCCTGTTGCACGAGCGTAACCATCGGCAGCGTGAGCTGCGCCTTGTTCGTGTCTGACCAGGATGTGCTGAATACCACCGGTAGCTTGCTCAAAATAAAGTTCATCATAAATTGGCAGAATCGCACCACCAGGATAACCAAAAATATATTCGACACCGTGGCGTTTGAGACTGTCAAGCAAGGCGAAACCACCAGATGCACGTCTGGGCGTCACGACTGGCGATAGAGAAACATGAGACTGGGTTTGATTTTGGGTTTGTGGGGCATTTATTGAGGAACGCGATCGCACAGCCAAACCTCACTTATAAGCTAAGATAACGCAAAAATTCTGTAATTAAATTTTCATTTTAATTTAAAACTCTCATCATTCATTGAAATTATTAGCTATTCCTGACATAAGACAGGCATAATGAAAGGAAACCCACTCCTGCTACCTGAGGAATGTTGCGGTGAGCGGGAATATTTCGTAATTTATAATTTTCGACACTTCTGACTCCTAGGATACCGGGGACGACATGGTGTTCCCCAACATACCTGCCCAGAAGGTATATCGCTAAAGACACTGCTGCGTGCACCAATTAAGGCGTTTGCCCCAATTTTTACTCCTGCTGCAATGAAGCAATCAGCAGCTACCCATACCCCATTACCAACAAAGATACTTGCTGTTTTTAATCCGAAAGCCTGGTCATGCATGTCATGACTACCAGTACACAGATAGCTTCTCTGTGAAATTACGCAGTGTTCGCCGATATGGATGTAGTCTAGACTATATAAAACCACATCATCCCCTATCCAACTGTAGTCACCGATGTTAATTTTCCAAGGGTAAGTGAAACGAGCTGTAGGTCGAATTATTACACCTTTACCGATGTGAGCACCAAACCAGCGTAACAGGGTACAACGCAGACTGTTGAGTGGATGAGGAGTGAGAGGAAAAGCAATCGCCTGCACAAACCACCACAGCAAAACATACCAACCAGGACGTCCACGATCGAACCAGGATTGGTCATATTTGCGTAAATCTACAAATGGTTGGTCGTTGGTCATCTGTTAATAGTCAATAGTTAATTGTTGATTGTTAGTGGTTGGTGGTTGTTGGTTGTTGGTTGTTGGTTGCTGGTTATTTCCAATGCCCAATGCCCGATATGCCCACTCCCCCATCTCCTTTAGAACCCCAGCTCTGGTTCTCCCACTTCTAGCCAACTGTCTGTCCAAGTTCTTGAGGAAGAGATGATGGTATTGTTACAGGGGTAGATTGAATATTGAGCTTACCGCCGCAGTGGCGTAACTCGTAAAGTTTCACTCCTATTTGATACTCATATTGGCTGAGAAGCCGTGCGTAAATATATCCAGCTCTACCATCTAAGAAACCACGCTGGATAATGTAGAACAAAATAAATCGTAAAAATGGTTTAAATGGTAGCCGTACCCAAATTTGTTTTAAAAAGCGCTTGCGCTGCACTGCATCACCAAATAGGTTCGCACCAATAGTTCCGCTGTTGTAGTTATCTGTGAGTAAATTGTAATAAACACGGGCTTCCCAATTAGAGTAACGATTGTGTCTTTCTAACCAGTGAAACAAGTTGCGAAAATCCTCATGAATTATGTCATTTTTCAGATATCCTGCTTTCCCATCTAAGATGACATGTTCGTGAACTTCGTTATCACCCGTGTTGGGAATATCTTCTGTATTGAGGTTTTCGTAGCGCCCTTTTGTATGCTTAAATAAACGCAAGTTCCAATCGGGATATTTGCCGCCGTGGCGAATCCATTTACCTAAGAAAAATACGCGACGGTTAAGGTAGTAACCATTGTATTCTGGATTTTGAATAGCTTGGGAAATTTCCTCCCACAATTCGGGGGTAATACGCTCATCACAATCAACGATTAGCACCCATTCATTCCGAAAAGCTAAGTTTTCTAAAGACCAATTTTTCTTTTTTGGCCAGCGACCGTTGAAATAAAACTGTACGACATTTGCACCGTAACTTTTTGCTATTTCGACACTTTTGTCGCTACTTTGCGAGTCTACCACAAATATTTCATCTGCTCTTTGCAGACTGGCAAGGCAGGCTGGCAAGTTTGCTTCTTCGTTTTTGGCTGGGATGATTACAGAAACTGGTATTTTAGAAAACATCATGATTTATTAATAGTTATTTGTCGTTTGTTGTTTGTTGTTTGTTGTTTGTTGGTTGTTTCAAGCGACCACCAAGAAATAACAAATAACCAAGTATGACTATTGACTATTGACTATTGACTCTTTTTGATGAAGATAAAAGACCTGCAATAGCGGCATTTAAGTAACCAATCTGACCATAGGCATATACAAATTTGTCAAATCTTTCCGCAGGATCGGCAAAATATTGTACTGTTTTATATAAACCACGTAAAAATCGTTCGCTACCGCGTCTTAATTGACCAACACCAGCTGTGCCTGCTAGTTGTTCTCGATAACACTCACTAATACCTTGCCACCAGCCTCGATTTAAAAACCAAGAACGTTTCAAGCGTTCAGGAGCAACATTATGAAGTACGTGGGCGTCAGGAAGGTAAGCGACTTGCCAACCTCGTTCGAGAGCAAGTTCGGTCATTTGCAATTCTTCGTTAGATAATAGTTTTTTACCCACACGGCCAAGGTGAGGATCAAAGCCGCCAATTTCTTCTAGGAAACTGCGGCGGATAGAGTAATTCAAGCCTCTGGGGGTTAAACTAGGTTTGTCGATGTAGACTATAGTGTTGCCTAAGTCGTATGCGCCCAAATTAGTGGCTAATCCTTTCGATAGCCATTGTGGTGCTTGTATTCCCTCAGGCCATAACAAGCTGACTTTGCCACCAGCGATCGCTAATTTCGGGTGATTTTGATAGGCAGTGTACAAAGCTTGCAGCCAACCCTCGCTAGCGACAGCATCATCATCAAGGTATGCTAAGATTTCTCCACTGGCAACTTGAGCACCTGTATTA
>JANZYY010000491.1 GCA_026419705.1 Fischerella sp. | reverse complement strand
CCAAAAGACCAGATAATCACAGCAGAAGACAGCTGCCGTATCGCGTTTCATCCCACCCCTTCTAGGAGTGGGCTTTCACGCTCCCGTTATTCCTTGTAACTGTTCATCTAGAAAACTATCCAATTCTGGGGATTCAGCGCGCTTACCCTCGTTTAAAAAGCTCATATGCATAGAAATAAGCATCGCTACCCATCGTCCTCGATAACGAGCATTTTGGGTGAGTTTCTGTATTTTTGCTATATCGGTGTCTGTGGCGAGAGTAAAATCCAGTGGTGCGCCAGCTTCAGTGATATTCTTTTCTTCCCACTCTTTTTCCAAATCATCGTGATGGGAAATCGCCGCAATTGTCTCCAGCCAGCGCACCGGACGATCTCTAGCATTCCAGTGTGCCGCGATTTGGGCAGCAAGTAAAGCATGGGCGCGATGGTAAATTACTTCCCAACCCTTGTGGTGTTGATTCACAATCATGAATCAATCTCGATCCTTGATGTAATATGAGTTTGCTTTCCCATATTGCAAAAGTGAGGATACCTCATTCATCTGTCAACAGCACGAAAAGACAGTGCCATTATGAATAAATTGACGTCAAAAAATTGGATTATCATCAATCAGAGATTCACACCCTATTTATTTTTGCTGCCTGCTTTGGTTATCCTGGTACTAACTGTCTTTTGGCCTGCCCTGCAAGCGTTCTATCTTAGCTTTACTCGCTACGAATACGATTTAACCCAAACACCACAATGGATTGGTTTTGATAACTTCTGGCGCTTGCGGACCGATCCTGTATTTTGGCAAACTTTGGCAAACACCTTGCTATATCTTGTTGGTGTAGTACCGATTTTAGTAATTGTCCCCTTAGCCCTAGCGATTTTAGTAAATCAGAAACTGCGGGGAATACATTGGTTTCGGGCTGCATATTACACCCCAGTAGTAATTTCAATGGTAGTAGCAGGAATTGCTTGGAGATGGTTGTATGCAGAAAACGGCTTACTCAACCAGTTACTCAAAGGTATTTTTCCAGAAGGAATTCCCTGGCTTACCAGTCCCAAGTTTGCATTGTTCAGCGTCATGGCTGTCACCGTTTGGAAAGGATTGGGCTACTACATGGTGATCTATCTGGCTGGGTTACAATCAATACCAAATGATGTGTATGAAGCAGCAGCTATTGATGGTTCTGACGGTGTCCGCAAACACTGGGATATTACCGTACCTTTGATGAAACCTTATTTAGCTTTGGTGGCAGTTATTTCAGCTATTTCAGCAACAAAAGTTTTTGAAGAAGTATATATTATGACTCAGGGCGGACCGCGTAATAGCTCGAAAACAATTGTTTATTATCTGTACGAGCAAGCATTTAATAACTTGGAAATTAGCTATGCTTGTACAATTGGGCTAGTGTTATTTTTGATAATTTTAAGCTTGTCAATTTTGCGGCTATCAGTAAATAGTGTCAGTCAATAGTCATTGGTCATTGGTTAGTAATTAGTAATTAGTGGTTAGTGGTTAGTGGTTAGTGGTTAGTGGTTAGTGGTTGGATTTTAACAACCAACAAATGACAAATGACAAATGACTACTTTAATAAATCAGCAAACCCATAAATACTAATAAGTAGTAACATTAATGCTGTGACTTGAGTGATTCGTGTTTGGGGTGAAGGTGCGATCGCTTCTCTGACTAAGATGGACATCGACGCACCAACCACAAAACTCAAACCTAGCACCATATAAGGTATCTGTACGTTTGCAGATACAATTGTGGAAATCGCCAGCATGGTAATGGCTAGCATTAACATTAAAAGTTCTACAAACCGGGGTGGGTTGTATTGGCTAGATAAAATTAAGGTGTTTAACCAAAAACGCCAACTTCTCATAACAAGTCCACCAGTTAGGAGTTAGGAGTTAGGAGTTAGTAGTTAGTAGTTAGTGGTACTTTGTAACAGCTAACTACTAACCACCAACCACTAACAATTCAAAAATTAACGAACACCTGTTTTGAGATAACCAGTACCGTTTGTTTGTGCAGTATCTTCTGATAATTCCACACCAAAGACACGCGCAAAAGCTTTTTCTACTTTGTAGCCAGAATCGATCGACTCTAAGGGGTCTTTCCGGAGTCTGTGACGCAAAGACAGTACAATCACGCGACGGATATCATCAACTGTCACCTCCGTACGCCCTTCAAAAGCAGCTAAAGCTTTGGCGGCGCGGTTTGTGACGATATCGCCTCGTAAACCGTCCACATCAAGTTCTGAGCATACTTCGGAAATTTTCACCCGCAGATCGTAGTCTATATTGACTGAAGGCAAAAGTCCTTGAGCTTTAATGATGCGCTGTTGCAGTTCCTCTTGGAGGGGTTTGTACTTTTCCACAAACGCCAAGGGGTCTTGGTCAAACTCCGCCCGTTGTTCCACAATTTGCACGCGCAGTGCTGGTTCTTTAACAGTATGAATTTCGGCGTGCATTCCAAAGCGATCGAGTAGCTGAGGACGCAGTTCACCTTCTTCTGGATTTCCAGAACCAACCAGAACAAAGCGTGCTGGGTGACGGATAGAGATACCTTCTCGCTCGACCGTGTTCCAGCCACTAGCAGCAGAGTCTAGCAATACATCCACCAAGTGGTCGTCAAGCAGGTTTACCTCATCCACATAGAGAATTCCCCGGTTGGCTTTTGCTAAAAGTCCTGGTTCAAAAGCTTTCACACCTTCAGACAAAGCTTTTTCGATGTCAATAGTGCCACAAACTCGGTCTTCTGTCGCGCCCAGTGGCAAATCTACCATTTGAACTTTTTTTTGGATAACGGGAATATCTTCACCATTTTCCAACTTTTGGCGAACTTCATCACTCATTAAGTCAGGATCGCTAGGGTGGCTGTTGAAGGGATCGTTAGCAACTACAGGAATTTCTGGCAATAAGTCAGCCAGCGCCCGAATAGTTGTGGATTTGCCAGTACCGCGATCGCCCATTATCATTACACCACCAATCTTTGGGTCAATCACATTCAATATCAGAGCCAGTTTCATTTCTTCCTGACCCACAATTGCCGTAAATGGAAATACCACGCGACGCGCCGCTGCGGTAGTTTGAGCAGTTGGACTCACTAAGTTACCTTTATCAATATTTTTCTTATTACCGTTTTTATTGTGCCATAGGTAGGGAACACCGAGCAGTGGGAGATGGAAAGATTGCTAAACACCTCGTCAATTGAATACAAGAATTCTGGATTGACTGCACGGACTGGTCCAAGGCTTCTACCATCAAAGAATGATTGGTCAATCATGGTAAAAAGATCTTTGTGACTCTTTCAAAGTAGAGATGCGAAATTACTCTGTCCGAACGCCTGCGGCGTACGCGTCTGGTATAAGGGTTTTGGCTAAACGCAAAATCCTACACCTTCTTTTCAAGAGCAAACAAACTTTATGACTATATTAGAGTGTATAAAGTTGATAAATTCTAAAAATTTAGCCGTATGAGGAAATTTCTGCCGTGAAATTCGTCATCTCCATCATGAGAGGAAGGTTCAAGGTGAAGAAATACTATTAGGTATTTTCAGTGCTATCAATGAGCTATCAATCAATAATGCTTGAGCATTTGAGCCTCTTTCACATTCACATTAGTCTGCAACCTGTTCTCAGTCCAGAAACAGTCTAAAAAGACTTGATGCATTAGTCGCAAAGCTAAAAGATGTAAGTACTATCGCTACCTCATATTTATCCTCTTTATCAGGAGTAGCACGAATGAACCAAAAGCAATGCCTATTGTTTTTTGGACAAGCATCACCATTTGACATCTACCCAAATGCAGATATCTGTTTGAGAGATGAGGTAGATTTTGCGTGGATGCGCTACCAGCAAAATTGGCATCAATGCAAGTTTTTTCGGAAACTCCTGCCACATTTATATTTCAATCAGCCAATGCTGTTTTTTCAACTGTTTTTCTTTGCTGTGGCAGCTAAAGTTTCTCTTTCGTTCTTGATTCTCTATATTTTACTAGTCATTGTGGCAATGACGCTCGCTTTAATTTTGTATTCCTATCTCAGAAAAACAAAAGATAATCTTAACCTGGACTCTCCCTCGCTTAATGCCTATGAAACAGCTTATTTAGCAGGTGGTCTACAACGAACCGCAGATACAGCAATTACCAATTTAGTACAACACGGGTATTTACAACTACAGCCAGAAACGCGATCGCTAAACGTCAAAACTCCCCTACCTGAAGATAGCGATCCTTTAGAAAAAGAAATTTGGCAAGCTGTCAAGCTTAATGGCAGAGTTAATCAAATCAGAATCTCTGTTGCACGAGCTACATTCCCACTTTATCAC
>JANZYY010000490.1 GCA_026419705.1 Fischerella sp. | reverse complement strand
GAATTGGATGCTGTAGCGATACTCCCTGCTGTCGTGCTACCCTTGGCACGAGCCGAGAAAGTAAGTAGCCCAAGCAAAGTGGATCTGTAGCTTGAGGATGGCGAAATGCGATCAAAAAACGAATTTTTCCCTCTTGAAACTGACGGTAGAGATCTACCAAAATGTCTACGTTGTCTGCTTCAATTTGGCTAATCGCTGTTTTCCAATGTAACCAGCTGGGTAGCCCTAGCTGAATGACTTGTAAAACCAAGGGGTTAAACTTCGGTGGGATAAACTCTAAGGGTGGTTGTGCTTGATTAAGCAGATCGGGCAAAGTAATTTTCTCCAGAAGTGGCGAGTGAATATTTAGACTTTAACTAAGTTAGAGATTAGCAACATTGAAAAAGGGACGAACGATGCGACTGTCACAAATGTTATTTGTTACACTTCGGGACGATCCGGCTGATGCCGAAATTCCCAGCCATAAATTATTACTCCGCGCAGGTTATATTCGTCGCATCGGTAGCGGTATATACGCTTATCTCCCGCTGATGTGGCGGGTATTGCAAAAGGTCTCCCAGATTGTCCGGGAAGAAATGAACGCCACTGGTGCGCAAGAATGTCTCTTACCTCAATTACAGCCAGCAGATTTATGGCGGGAATCTGGCAGGTGGGATACTTATACAAAAGCTGAGGGCATAATGTTTGCCCTCATCGATCGCCGCGAACAAGAATTAGCATTAGGACCCACTCACGAGGAAGTCATCACCATCATCGCTCGCGACCTGATTCGCTCCTACCGTCAACTACCGTTGCACCTCTACCAGATTCAAACCAAGTTCCGCGATGAAATTCGTCCCCGCTTTGGTCTGATGCGCGGACGAGAATTCATTATGAAAGATGGCTACTCTTTCCATGCAGATGAAGAAAGCCTAAAAAAAACTTATCAGGACATGTACCAAGCCTACAGCAAAATGCTGCAGCGCTGTGGTTTGGCTTTTCGTGCTGTCGAAGCTGATTCTGGTGCGATTGGTGGTTCTGGTTCGATAGAATTTATGGTATTGGCGGAAGCTGGTGAAGACGAAGTTCTCTACACCGAAGATGGACAATACGCCGCTAATGTGGAAAAAGCTGTATCTTTACCCGCTGATGCTGAACCTTCCTCGTTCACAATCTATGAAAAACGGGAGACTCCAGAAACTGAGACAATTGAAAAACTCTGTGATTTCTTGAAATGCTCCCCCACCCAAGTTGTGAAAAATGTCCTCTACCAGGCAGTTTATGATAATGGCATGACAGTACTGGTACTAGTAAGTATTCGAGGCGATCGGGAAGTTAACGAAGTCAAGTTGCAAAATGAATTGACAAAACTGGCTTGCCAATTTGGTGCAAAGACGCTTCTGAAGTTAGCAGTACCAGACGCAGACGCCCAGAAAAAATGGGCAGCAAAATCTTTGCCTTTGGGTTACATTGCGCCTGATATTGCTGATGATTACATTATGAAGGAGAAGTCAGTCCATCCCAAGTTTTTGCGCTTGGTAGATAAAACCGCAGTTGATCTAAAAAACTTTGTCACAGGTGCGAATGAGCCTGGATATCACGTAGTTGGTGCCAACTGGGGACAGCAATTTAAATTACCAGATTTAGTGGTAGATATACGCAAAGCAAGACCAGGCGATCGCGCCATGCACAACCCAGAACAAACTTTAAAAAGCGCTCGTGGCATTGAAGTCGGTCATATCTTCCAGCTAGGCACGAAGTATTCCCAAGCGATGGGGGCGACTTACACCAACGAGCAAGGTGAAGAAAAACCCTTAGTCATGGGTTGTTATGGTGTGGGAGTTTCGCGACTGGCACAAGCAGCGGTAGAGCAATCCTACGATCAAGATGGGATTATTTGGCCTGTGGCGATCGCACCCTATCACGCCATTGTGACGATTCCTAACATTAACGATGCTCAACAAGTGGAAATCGCTGAAAAACTTTATACAGAACTTAACCAAGCCGGAATTGAAACCCTACTTGATGACCGCAACGAACGAGCAGGAGTAAAATTCAAAGATGCAGATTTGATCGGCATACCCTACAGAATTGTCACCGGACGAGCGATCGCTAATGGCAAAGTTGAAGTATTTGAACGGCAAAGCCGTAATTCTCAAGAAATCCCGATCGCTGAAGTTGTATCTACTCTTAAAGGGTGGATTTCTCAAGCAACAGGGAATGGGAAATAGGGGATTGGAGTCGGGGATAGGGAATCGGGAACAACCCAGTCCCCAGTCCCCAGTCCCCTGTCTGCTGTACCTATTCCTATGCCTTCTTCCTCCTAACTTCTACTTACAATGGAATTTCTAACAATCCTCATATCTGGCTTGCTGGGTTTAGTCGTTCCTGTCGGACTAGTAATCGATCAGACTGCTGAAAATGCCATCCGCTCACAGTTTGCTGGAGTAGGACAACTACAAGTGCGAGTGGACAATGTTCCTAGCCATCAATTGCTGCAAGGTAAGGTAGAAAAAGTACAAATAGCAGGACGTTCTTTGCGATTAAAACAACAGGATCTCCGGATTGCAGTTTTAGAATTGGAAACTGATGAAATTGAATTTGATCCAAGTAGTATCAGGCAAAATTGGCCGAAATTAAAACAACCGTTACAGGCTGGAGTGCGTTTAGTTTTAACCGAGCAAGATATCAACAAACTTTTACGGTCACCAGAATTTCTCAATGGTTTAAGAAAGTTTAATCAAGGAGATTCTTCCAAATCTTTATCTTCTGTTGCCGCTAATTTAGTCAATCCTAAAGTAGAATTCTTAGCAAATAATCGGTTTTTTTTCCAAGTAGAATTACACAATCAAGAACGGGAAAAACCTGTGTTAGTACAAGTTAATGCTGGATTAGGTATAGTTGGTGGTAGACAAGTTCAGCTAATTGACCCAGTAGTGTCAATAGATGGGGTAGAGTTTCCGCCTGATTTTCTCAACTTTGTACTTAGTGATGTAAATCAGCAATTGGATCTGCGTAATTTGGAAGGTGACGGACTACAGATGCGAATTCTAAAATTGGATATGAAACCAGGAAAATTAGAAATTGCAGCATTTTTAAGATTGGAGCCATCTTCTAAATTATTGGAAACTCGTCGTTCCTAGGTAGCGTCTTTGGCCAGACCTATTCTGGCACAAATATTATTATTATCTCAGGCTTAAGGAAGGTTTATTGATATGAGTCACCAACAAGGATCTAAACGGGTTTCTTCGGGTGTAATTGCAGCGATATCAGCAGCAGTAGTGTTGGTAGGAGGTGGGGTGGGTTGGTTAACTTGGAATTCCACCCAGAACCCAGTGCAACCAAACCGCGTTCAGCCAACTAAGCCACAGGTAGGAAATGAGCAAACAGCAGAAGTCTATTGGCTGCAAGATACCGGTACAAATTTTAAACTAGTTCCCCAATCCGTTCGAGTTCAAGCAAAACGTGACCAGCCCAACCAATTTTTAACAGCAGCATTCCAACGCTTGTTAGAAGGACCAACAACCGAAGGAAGCGGTTCCACCACA
The DNA here is from genome assembly GCA_026419705.1 of Fischerella sp. Lineage (GTDB taxonomy): Bacteria > Cyanobacteriota > Cyanobacteriia > Cyanobacteriales > Nostocaceae > PCC9605. The sequence continues at coordinate 792 of JANZYY010000490.1, read as the reverse complement.
ATTCCACAGGGAACAAAATTACTGGGTATAGAAGTTAAAGATAATAGTGTGCGCGTTAATTTATCTGAAGAATTTACCAGTGGGGGAGGAAGCGCTTCAATGCAAGGACGTGTAGGCCAAGTTGTCTATACTGCCACGAGTTTAAATCCCAATGCCCAGGTGTACATTGATGTAGAAGGGAAACCCTTAGAAGTTTTGGGCGGTGAAGGTTTGGAGTTGGAACAACCACTCACGCGTAAAAGCTTTCATGAAAATTTTTCACTTTAATCATTAGTCATTAGTCGTTAGTCATTAGTTAGAGAACCAATGACAAAGGACTAATGACTGTGATTCACGATTTACCATTCAAAACACGAAAATTGCGGGCTTGTTGTTCTAATCTGCTGGCAAGGCGATCGCAAACTCGGTTACATAATTCAAAAATCATGTCATCTTCCACCCGGTAGTAGGCGCAAGTCCCTTCGCTGCGGCGACTGAGAATTCCCGCTTGCCACATTACTTTCAGGTGCTTGGAAACATTTGCTTGAGACGTCTGGGTTGCCTCTACCAATTCTTGCACGCATTTTTCTTCATCCCGCAATAAATGCAACAACCGCAGGCGCATCGGTTCACTCAACAAGCTGAAGTATTCAGCTACTTGTTGCACAACTTCTGGCGGTACAGGCAACGTTTGTTTCATCAGGATTGTCCCGGAAGAACTGAACTGAGAAATCTAAAAAATTTAGACATTAGTTATATAGATTAATACTTAATCTGGATAAATTCGCATCAAAGGTTGACCATATTCTACAG
>JANZYY010000489.1 GCA_026419705.1 Fischerella sp. | reverse complement strand
GACTAATACCGTACTACTTTGCAGTTGGTGTAGGTAGTTCACTCAAATTAGTAACCAGATGGGATTTAGAAAGCACCAATGACTTGATCGAGTTCCCGAGCCGCCTGTCTCGATCAAGAAGGAGAATCAGCTTTAGGTGTGAATCGAGTTGCACGGGAATTGGGCATTAAACCTCCCGCTATTTACAAGCATTTAGATGGCAATGCAGCCCTGCAAAGAGCAGTTGCACTTACCATTTGGCAGCAATATATTGAATTGAATGGTGTCGCCAACAAACCGATGGTTTAGAAGATCCCCAGACATTCCTGCAGGCAGAGGCGGATAGGCAACGCGGGACTTTGCGCGATCGCACCCCAATCGCTATCGAGTTATGACCCAATTTCAACTCAATTTAAAAGATCCAGAAACTTCCCCGCTGATTCAAGAAGTCTTCAGCTTCCTCAAGCGCGTGCTGCAATCCTATAATCTCAGTGAAACAAAGTTAATTGATGCAATACGAATAGTTATTAACGCAGCGATTATTGGATTTATTGTGCTGGAACAAGCTAGATTAATGACGCTAGAACGATCTGCTGATGCCAGTTATGAGGTTATGCTCGACGCACTAGTAGTTGCAATCCAACATATTCAACAAAGGGAGTCGTAATATCCAAATAATTTGCACACCACATTCAAATAAAATTCTTGTGGGGTGGGCATCTTGCCTGCACAATTTTTATAAATTATATGTACAACAGCTTACAAATCCAAAACACCAGATCTCCAACCTTTAGTTCAATAACCGCCAAATCTTCACAATATTCTCTGCACTGCCACCACTAGCAATAGTCTGTCCATCTGGACTAATGGCGACAGAATAAATATAACCAGAATCCTTCTTTAAAGTACGAATTTCCTTCTCAGTTTTCAAATTCCACAATTTAATTGTGTTGTCACTACTACCACTAACAAGACTAACTTCATCTAAACTTTTGCTGTAGGCTGTGTTTGGTACAAAAGCAACGGAATTGACTTTATCAGTGTGCGCCTTGAGGGTGAGAGTTAACCCTCCTGTTGTTAAATTCCACAACTTAATTGTTTTGTCCTTACTGCCACTAGCAAGGCTGTTACCATCAGGACTGAAAGCTACGGAAATAATCAAATCTGCATGTCCTTTGAGAGTACGGATAACTTTTTCTGTAGCTAAACTCCATATTTTAATGGTCTTGTCCCAACTACCACTAGCGACGGTTTGCCCATCGGGACTAAAAGCTACAGAAGCAACTGCCTGAGAATGCCCTTTGAAGGTGCAAATTTCCTTTCCTGTTTTCAGATTCCACAGTTTAACTGTATTGTCTAAACTGCCGCTAGCAAGGGTCTTGCCATCTGGACTGAAAGCAATAGAAGTCACTCCAGCAGTATGTCCTTTGAGAGTGCGGATTTCTTTGTTAGTAGCTAGATTCCATATTTTTATCGTTTTGTCTGCACCAGCAGAAGCAAGAGTTTGCCCATCAGGACTGAAAGCAAGACTCCAAATCCATTCGGAATGTCCTTTCAGAGTCAAGATTTCCTCTTTGGTTGCCAAATTCCAGATTTTGATTGTTTTATCATCACTGCCAGTGGCAAGCTTTTGACCATCAGGAGAGAAGGTGACAGAATTTACATCACTGGCATGTCCTTTCAAAGTGATGGCTTGGTCGGAATTTTCAACAATTGTCTCCGTAGCTGGTTGACTGAGATGAGAAGACTGGGTGATAGCCTGTTGGCGAGACAAAAAATACCAAGCTCCTCCTAATCCGAAAATGACAATAGTAGCATTCACTAATAGTCGATTGTTGAACCTTCTACCGGGTCTTAATAGAAGTCCTGGCTGAGTTTCTGAGGAGTTTGAGAGTATGGTTTCAGGAACTGGTAATAGTGATTGCTGACGTCTCAAGTCTCTCAGCACATCATCAGCGGACTGATAGCGTTCTTGGATATTTACTTTCAGCAATTTTTCGATAATCATCCCCAACTCCATAGATAGGGAAACCCCACCCCTACTAGGAGTACTGAAATATTGCCACCAAGATTCCACCCAGGCGTAGCCTTGTTGCATCCACAATTTTGAGGGGGAAACCCCAGTTAGCAGGCAAAAGCAAGTCGCCCCCAAGCTGAATAAATCGCTAGCTGGGTAAGCCTCTCCATCCTGCATTTGCTCTCTGGGAGTATACCCGTGGGAGCCGATGGTCGTTCCCATTTTCGGCTGTACTGTTGCTGTCAGCAGCTTTGAGGCTCCAAAATCAATCAGCACTAATCGCCTATCGCTTTGACGACGAATAATATTTTGAGGCTTAATGTCCCGGTGAATTACTCCACGCTCATGAATAAACTTGAGGACGGGTAGCAAATCCAATAACAGTTCGCGAATTTCCCTTTCGCTAAATCTTCCTCGCCGATGTAATTCTTTAAGTAAATTTTGCCCATCAATAAACTGCTGCACCAAATATAAATAATTGTCTTGCTCAAAGTAAGCCAATAGATGGGGAATTTGTGGATGTTCTCCTAACTCTTGCAGTCGCTGCGCTTCTTGTTCAAACAACTGAACAGCCTTCTTTAAAGCCCCTGTTTCCTGGACTTTTGGTGCTAATTGCTTAACTACACACTTTTCATTTAGTTTATCAAGATCTTCCGCTAGATAGGTGATACTAAATCCACCTTCTACAGAAAGTCTTTCGATAACGCGATAGTGACCTCTTAGCAGCGATATAAGTGGTGTTTTGCAATTTTCGCAATACAGGCTGCCATCAGGATTTAAAGGATTTTGACAATCAGGATTTAGGCAGCAAATCATACCAGCAACTAATTGGCAGCTTAAGTATATATTAATTGATAACGTATAATCTGGCCATGAAATTGACTAAATATTTTTATAAATCAGGGAACAAATCTACCAATAAACAAGAGCTTTAAAATTAAACTATAGATATTTTTCTATAATCATAGTTACTAGTAGTTTGGCAAGCCAACTTTGCTCGTTGAATTAACCTTTCTCCTCTGTTTTTTTCCTCTTTCTTGGTGTACTTGGCGTCTTGGTGGTTCGTTTGGTGGTTCGTTGATTTAATCATCACAGTTAAGTTGCCAGAACGCTAGTAGCACAAAAGCTTATTTGTGTGCGTCTTTGTACATACTGTCACTGACGCGCAGACATGACTTTTGTAAAAAAAATGGTGATTTGTCAAGAAAAATGTTACACAAATCGTATTATCTCAGCGAATTTCATGGCAAACAAGTCAATTTTATGGGATTGTGACTAAGGGTAAGAAGAATTTTAAGTAACTATCTGAAGAAATAAAATGATTTGTAATCTAGCAGTGTGAAGAGTGAAACCATGGCAGAAAAAAGCGACAAATATTGGAGGAAATTAAACTGGACTTTAATATCTACCCTGAGTAGTAGTTTATTGATTGCAAGTTATGTTCCGCCTGTTCATGCTTTAGAAATATCGAAAATCTCTGGAGAATTCAAAATTGCTAAAACACCAGATGAGAGACAGCCAGAAGCAGTAAAGCAAGGAATCGAAAAAATCCCTGTTTCGCAACCACTTGCGTCTCCTCCTAACGATCAACCAATAGAGTCTCCCATACCTGCAACTTCCGCACCATCTCCAACACCACCTTCCGATACTGGTTCTACTTCCGCACCATCTCCAAAGCCGCCTTCCGATACTGACTCAACTCCCCCAGCACCTTCACGAATATATACCCAACCAAAACCACAGCCTACCGGTACTGGTTCGAGTCCTTCACGGTTGGGAGGTCGCAAACCTGCTCATCAAGATAGAAATCGTAGAAATTCTCAGGATTCGCCCGTTTCTCCGACTAGAATACCTAACTCCAGACAGATTAATTTTGTAGATGTGCAATTGGGCGTTTTAGCTCCGGGTGACTTTAAATACAAAGGCAGATATTTTCATTTCTATCAGTTTGAAGGCAGAGAAAACCAACTGATCCAAATCAGACTGATTGGTAGTGGCGATCGCCGCCGTTCTAACAACCTGAGTTTAGATCCAGCCATGATTTTGCTCGACCCCAACAATAACGTTCTTGTCAAAAGGAGTGGTGGACAAAGCGCTAACAATGGTGAAGCCAAAGACGCATTTATATTTGTAAGATTGCCTGTCAAAGGTGTTTACACCATCGCTGTCACTAGCCGCAAACCTGGAGAAATAGGTCGCTACAGTTTAGCACTAAGAAATGACAGGGCCAGCTATGCCATTGATGAATCTGGTCAACTAACGGCAAGTAGTCTCACCCTCAGACAGAATGGCAGTCGTTACAATGTTTCCAAGTTTGAGGGCAAAAAAGATCAA
>JANZYY010000488.1:285-4335 GCA_026419705.1 Fischerella sp. | reverse complement strand
CCGTTATAGACGCGCAGGGTAGTAAAAACCGTTGCTCCGTAGAGTAGCCCTGGATCATCGCTCGACAGTTCTAGGGTGTTCGATTCAATGATAGAGCCATTGTACCAAAATTTTCTATTATCAGTATAGATTTTTGCTGCCATTGCCTAATTAAAAAATATTTTTTAAATATATTACAATGCCAGATAGAGAGCCTGCATTTCTATTTTTTTTATAAATAAAAATATATATTTTTTAATAAAAATATTACTTTCTGTAATCTAGCAGCGCCGATTTGCTAAAATTATAGCCTTTGGTTACTATGGGAATTTCCTTGTTACTCGCTAATGCTAACAACTAAAAGTACGGTACAAACACTGAATTTTTTTGAATATATTTATTATTATTTTTACTAAACTACTCCTGCCAATTTCATTACTTTAAATAGTACATTGAGAGCGACAAAAATATTTCCCTGATCGGTAATTATGGAAATATTTTGTCCAGTTTTACATAAGCTATTAGTATCTTCAACTTTGTTGCCAATCAAGTAATAATACTCAAGACCTATATGATTGCTAATAATCCAGTAGTAAGGAATAACTTCGTCTGGTGAAAATATTTCTATTATTTTAGTCCCTGGATTGCAGAAAACAATATTAGTTAGTCCAGCACCATGAGGAGCTATGACAACTTTTACAGCAGCCATTTGTTTTATTTGTTCTGTTACCGACATAGATTCTAGTTGAATTGTTTCAAAGCCATATTTTTTTAAAAAATCTGTTACTTCACTTTCATTAATGACTCGGCGATAACTAGCTGTTTGACGACTTATATAGATTCGTTCTGCTGTCTTTTCTGATTCGATTACTTTTTTGCTAAGAAATGCACGCCTTAAAAAATTGCAACTTTGTGGTGGTATTTTCCCTTTATTAAAAGGTGAAGAAGTCGCAATTAAATTATTTGCTATATAATAACTGCCATTTACTTCTAAAAATTTTTTTTGATCAATACCTAAAAGACTTAAAGTTTCTATTTGGAATGTGTGATGGAAGCTATTTACTATAAAACATTCTATATTATTTATATTTATTCCTGACGAGCATAAGAATTCAATTCTTGGCAGTAAATCAAACATCCAATGAAAATAGTTATGGCTGTAACGAATTGCCAAACAAGCAACTGTTCCGTCAATTTTTTTGGCAGCTGGTAATTGGTTTGATAAAGCAATTAAAGCAGCATTACCTGTGGATACATCCTCAACGAGCAAACCATCTGAAGTAATAATAGCACTGGTATAAAAATCTACCCAAACCTTTCCTTTAGGAACAATAGCAATAAATGTTTTGGGAAACTGGAGGAGAGAAGAACACAAAAATTCTTTATGTAGATTTTCATCGCTAGTTATTATAGGTGGCGATAAATTAACTTTATTTTCAGGATATATACCTAGATAATTTATTTTTTATTGTAATTGTTTGATTCTGATTTAGATATTACCTTTATCCTATTGGCAATTTCTGGTAAAAATTCTTTGATCAGATTATATCTGAGTAATCCCAAGCCACAGTCTAAAGCTTCTTCATTCCTACCTTTTTGTTGAAGGGCATAGCCTATATAGAGGTAAGGTTGTGCCCAGTTTGGTTTTAACTGAAGAGCTTTTATAGCGGCGACGATAACCTTATCAAAATGGCTTTGAAGAGTGAGTTGTAATAGTAAATTGTTGTAAGGTTCAACAGAATCAGGTTGAAGTTGGAGAATTTTTTGAAAACAGGCGATAGCTTCATCTAATTGGTTTTGCTTGAGAAAAGCATCTCCTAAATTTTTGTAGGTATCTACATCTTCGGGAGAAAACTCTAACACTTTCTGAAAACAAGCGATCGCCTGCTCTAATTTTTCCTGTTTTGCTAGGATAACTCCGAGATTGAAGTAAGCCTCAGCCGAGTATGGATTAAGAGTTAAAACCTTTTGGAAGCAAGTGAGCGCCGATTCTAATTTATCCTGTTGCGTTAAGGCGATACCAAGATTGAAGTAAGCTTCTACGCAGTCGGGCTTTAGAGCTATTACTTTTTGCCAACATGCGCTCGCCTCTTCTAACTTCCCTTGGTTTAAATAAACTCCAGCTAATTGGTAAAGAGTATCGGCATCGTTATGGTTGGCATTCATATTCTTTTAGATCTTCTGTGCAATAAACTCTTACTTTCTGAACAACCTTTAATCCACATTCTGTTTATTTTATCAATTCTACTCTACTATATAATACTTGAAAATGTTTGAAATAAATATATTTGTTTTTCTTATACTTTTTATAAAAATAAATAATAAATAATATAAATATTCGGAAATTAAGCTATGACAACCTTATCATTCCCAAAGCCCACCGTACTTAAACCCACGAGATGAAGGAAAGGGAGAGTCAGGGTTCGGGAGACTGCCGCTAAATTCTTTTCAGAGATTTAAAAAAGTTAATTTTCATAGTTCACTTCTAAGTTAAAACCAACTGAGCTCAAAGCATTACGACGTAAGAGTAATACCGCGAAGTTTTTCGTTTTCAAGTTATTACAGCATTTTTGAATGATCTGTAAGGAAAGTGGATTGTCTGTTTTATATAATGCTACAATCTGGTCTGCAACTTTTGTCAATCTGGAGAAAGCACCAAGCTAGACCTTGCTTGGAATAGCAGCCTTGGATTTTAGCCTTCTTTAGCCTTATACTAACCATGTTGCTGACGACCTCTGATATTATGTGGGCATGCCAATGGAGAAAAAATGGGCCTTTCAAAAAAATTAACAGTCTTATCTGTCGTATTAATTCTCGTTGTAGGGTATAGTAAGTAAAGGGTAATCAAAAAATCCTTGGAACTATGACTAATTCTTATGCCGATTGTTATTGGAAATATCTTAAAAGAAATTGTCCGCAGCTAGATTCAGATACGTTATCGCGTCTAGCTGCAGAGCTCGAAAACACATCATGGGAAGAACCTAAATCTGCAAACGATTTTAATAATGTTGCTGTAGTAGCGCTTATAGAAGCTGAACATTGCTCAGACTTGTTTAGTAAAAGAATATATATAGATATGGCTCTTGCAGCATTAAATCAGGGAGTAGATTTGCACGCTCATCCTCTATGTGCGGCTCATCTGGCTCTAGTGCTAGCTATGACTGGAGAAATGCAGCAAGCGCTAGAGCTGGCATTTTCTACCTTTGTCAACACTCTGCAAGCAGCTTATACTAAAAATGAAAAAATTTCCCCAGGCATTGTTTACCTGCCTCTTAGTAGAAGTCACTTGAAAAATTCTCAAACAACCCAAATGCTTCAAATACTACAATCTGAGGATGGCTATACTCAAGCCCTTCTGGTAGTAAGTGAAGTACTCTGTCAAACTCAGATAGTTTTTTATAACACAGGTGGATTGCGGATACTTCAGCTAGCTTCTCAAATGTTTCCGTCTTCCACCTCAGTAAATCTCAAGCTTGGTATCTCCAGTATTTGCAATAATCAATGGGAAGGTTTATTATATTTACATCGCGCTAACAAACTACAGCAAAGTTGTGCCCCTGTTATCCAAGCACTTTATATAGCTTATAGAGATTTAAAACAGATAGACACCGCCAATTACTGGCTAAATGTTGCTCATGAATTGTGCCAACAGCATCCTGAAGATATAGAATGGCAGTGGAGTAAATTAGAACTAAACAGTGCCTTCACTTACGTTACTTTTGAAGACAAAATTCTTTTAGCAGTTGAGCCAAGTTTCCGCAGTATCGTCACAAGCGTATTAATAGCTGAGGGAGACTGGTTTGAAAAAGAAATGGAGTTTTGGCGAAGTTTGCTAAAGCCTGGTATGACTGTTATTGATGTGGGTGCTAATGTAGGGGTCTACACATTTAGCGCAGCTTTAAGAGTAGGTTCTGAAGGTCGAGTTTTAGCAGTTGAACCTTTTTCAGGTTGCGTGCGTTGTTTGCAAGAAACCTGTAGAGTCAATCAGTTAAATTGGGTAACGGTTTGTGCTGGGGCAGCCAGCGATCGCCTGGGAACAGCGAGATTATCTCTCTCCAATGCAAGTGAATT
>JANZYY010000488.1:0-275 GCA_026419705.1 Fischerella sp. | reverse complement strand
CTCATTTGAGGAAGTTCCGTGTTTTTCTTTAGATAGTCTCATAGAGCGCGAAAATCTTACCCAAGTAGATTTTATCAAAATTGACGCAGAAGGGCACGAAATGTCTGTTTTAGCAGGCAGTAACAGACTATTATCTCAATTTTCTCCAGTTATCATCTACGAAAATATTGCTGGAAATCGAGGAAGTAATCTTCCGGTGGCAGATTACTTAAGAGCTAGAGGATACCACTTATTTCGATATCAACCTTATATAAAGGAATTGATTAGTATAGAAG
>JANZYY010000487.1 GCA_026419705.1 Fischerella sp. | reverse complement strand
GGATGTAACATACTCTTGCCTCCGCGATCTAAATATGTTTCAGGCCTATCTATGGCTGTGTTTACTAGAGAAGAGTATGACACCAATCGAGGAGGAACTACTACCTTTGTGTGCAATGGTTGTGCAGGGTGTGGGCATCAAATGGGAAATGACGGAAAAATGGAGTCAACTGTTTGTTGATGAAATCATTAGTCGTGTAAATGCGGAACAGAAGGCTTTGTTGCTGCCTTACCTTCAAGGAATGCAGGAGATGTTTTGGAGGGAGCGATCGCGCTTGGGTTACAAGGAGCAAGTTGTTGATAGTGTAGTTTGATGGTGTAGGGTGCATGAGCGATAGGGTCACGCACCAGTGTTAGTTTTTGGTTTAGCAGTGAAGATTTTAAATAAATGAACCACAAAGGACGCAAAGGACGCGAAGGAAGAGAGGGAGAAGTATTTAAATTTTGCGTAAAGTTAAATTTTAGGCTATCTTCGCAAATCAGAAAAAGCGAGGGAAGAGGAGGAGTAGGGAGCGATCGCGTTAAATACATTACTTACCTCAGTGCTTTTACTTAAATTCAGAATTAATTTTTCTAAAGGCAGGATCATCGGATAAATCAAATTGATAATTGATTCTGATGCTCTCATAGACTCGTTTGGCACTAAGTCTGAGATAGTGTGAAATGAAGCATCTGAGTTTTTTAAAGACGAAATTTTAATGACTTCAGTAGATTTTCCCAAACACAAAAAAGCCAAAGCCCTCAAACCTGGTAGCCGTCGTCCGGCGAAGGAACTGTGCAGCGAGTGTGGGTTGTGTGATACCTACTACGTTCACTATGTCAAGGAAGCCTGCGCTTTTATTCATCAGCAGATAGAAGAACTGGAAGAACAGACGCACACACGCTCTCGTAATTTAGATAACTCTGATGAGTTATATTTTGGTGTTCATCAAGATATGATGGCGGCAAAAAAAAAGCAGCCTATCCCTGGTGCTCAGTGGACGGGAATTGTAAGTACTGTTGCTATTGAGATGCTTAATCGTGGCATTGTCGAGGGTGTGGTCTGTGTGCAAAATACTAAAGAAGACCGATTCAGCCCGATGCCTGTGATTGCTCGTACTCCAGAGGAAATATTGGCAGCACGGGTAAATAAGCCAACGCTTTCACCGAACCTTTCGGTGTTGGAGCAGGTGGAAAAATCGGGAATGAAAAGGTTGTTGGTGATTGGTGTGGGTTGTCAAATTCAGGCTTTGCGAGCTGTTGAAAAGAAACTGGGTTTAGAAAAGCTGTATGTCTTGGGTACGCCTTGTGTAGATAATGTGACTCGGGCAGGTCTGCAAAAATTCTTAGAAACTACAAGTAGGTCGCCTGATACGGTTGTGCATTACGAGTTTATGCAAGATTTCCGGGTTCACTTTAAGCATGAGGATGGGTCAGTGGAAACTGTGCCTTTTTTTGGTTTGAAGACGAATTTACTCAAGGATGTTTTTGCACCTTCGTGTATGAGTTGTTTTGACTACGTCAATTCCCTGGCTGATTTGGTTGTGGGTTATATGGGTGCGCCTTTCGGTTGGCAATGGATTGTGGTGAGAAATGAACGCGGTCAGGAAATGCTGGAGTTGGTAAAAGATCAGTTAGAAACTCAGCCAGTCATGTCTAAAGGCGATCGCCATGCTGCTGTGCAACAAAGTATACCGGCATATGATACATCTGTGACTCTACCAAAGTGGGCAGCCAGACTCATGGGTGTGGGAATTGAAAAAATTGGACCTAAAGGTTTGGGATACGCTCGTTTTTCGATAGATTCTCACTTCACGCGCAATTATCTGTATGTAAAGCGGAATCACCCTGAAAAGCTAGAGGCACACGTTCCAGAATTTGCTAAGCGCATCGTGGGACAGTATAAGTTACCTGAATAAATAATAGTTGTTAGTTGGTGGTTATTTTTTAACCACTAACCACTCACTAATAACCACTAACAGCCATCACGCAAGATATGTTTACTGACACTGACTTATCTAATGCCTTGATTGTCGGTGCTAGCCAAGGTATTGGTTGGGGATTTGTGAAAAAATTGCTGGAATTGGAGAGTATCGCTAGGGTTTATGCAACTTATCGTCAACGGGAGTCTGCTTCTGAGTTAATCGCACTGTTGGATGCATATCCAAACAGACTATTTTGTCTACCAATGGATATTACAGACGAAGTACAAATTTCGGAAGGTGTAGAACTCTTGCGTGGAGAGATAGACAGGCTGCATTTGGTGATTAACTGTGTTGGGATTCTGCATGAAGGGACGTTACAACCAGAAAAAAGCTTGAGACAAATTAATCCTGAGAATTTAATGCGCTATTTTCAGGTGAATAGTATTGGTGCGGTGCTGCTTGCCAAACATCTGTTACCGTTGTTTCGTCATGGCGATCGCAGTATCTTTGCCAGTATTTCTGCCAAGATAGGAAGTATTGGTGATAATCAACTAGGTGGATGGTATGGCTATCGTGCTTCCAAAGCCGCGTTGAATATGTTGATGCGAAATGTGGCGATTGAATACGCTAGAACCAGCTCTAAAACTATAGTTGTAACATTGCATCCTGGTACAACTGACACACGTCTTTCCAAACCTTTTCAAAAGAATGTACCCCCAGAAAAATTATTCTCTGTAGAACGTACTGTGAATCAATTGCTCGCAGTCTTAGAAAAGTTACAAATAGAAGATAGCGGACAATTTTTCTCTTGGGATGGTAGCCGCCTACCTTGGTAATTTTGAAAACTATTTGAGAGTGTTATTGGATACAGATTCTTGTTGACTACCAGCATCAAGCTATAAAAAGTATTCCCGATAGTCACCATAAATCTCTCTAGAGATAATTATTTTTCGGGAACAAAAAACTTTAATATTAATACCAATTCTCAAAAATAGAACTACACATAGTTGGTAGTGAGTACTTAAGTACTCACTACCAACCAAGAACATTTGTAGTCATCATTTGGAGAAACGGTATAATTTTATATTTAGTTCCAGTTTTCAAATATTTCTTCATTTTCAGCGAAAATGGTAAATTTTCATACAATCTTGTTTCCGATCTTCATAAAAATCATGTGTAAATTATCAAACACTTAAGATTTTAATGATGGATATTTAAATATTTAATTTTTTGCTTAACTAGCTCATTTACATATCTATGATTTTGGAAAATTAAAATATCTCTTTACTTAAAAATTAAAGATCCTGACAGAACTAAATCTATGTCTACCCCAGTAAAGATATCTAATAATTCAACGAATAATTTCACAAAAGTTTTAGCAGAAACTAGCAAAGAAGAAGAACTCATGCATGAGGTTCTTCTGATCATTGAAAATCTGGCATACAGAGAAGAAGCTACGGTAAAGCTTATATTTGATCGTCTTTATGATATAGGTTCTATTAATCTCATCAACCAGAAGTTTCGCTCTCGTGCTGTCAAGAAGGTGCTCAGACTAATAGCTAGAATGTCTAAACCAGCATTTAGAATTTTTGCTTGGCACTGGTTTAAAAAAAATAGCCCTCAATTGATTACTAACTGGCTGCGCCAGCAAGTTAGTTTTAAAAATCAAGTCACACCAGCTTCAAAAGTGATTATTAAAAAACAAGTTCCTCCGTTAAATAGTTTTTCAGAACTAGAATACCAGAATCGAGAAATTCAATTTCTTCGCTCCCAGGTGAAAATACTAGCCACTATTTTGATAGGAGTAGTTGCCTTTTTTGGTGGTAGCTTGCTCTGGTTGAGTCAGACTTTAACAACAGGGCGATCGCAACTGCAAAATGTAGAACAATTACCTCAACTCACAATCCAAGAAGCTAGCGCTGATAGAAAATAGCTATCAGCTAATACCATTTCTCTCAATGTTTGATACAAATGATTCTCTATAGCCGGCGGGGGAATCTACAAATCTACATATGTTTCACAGTTAAAGGGAATTGGTATAAGGGTTTGAATGAGAGGACAGAAAACAGTCCCTAATCCCCAGTTTATCTGTGGTTGACGATCAAGAAAAAACTAAGCGACGTGCAGAACCATCATCGTTAAATTCTTGCTCTCCTTTTCCCATCACCTCAACAATCACTCTGCGCTGCTGCGGGGTCCACTGTCCTTGTCTTGCTTGGATGTCAACTACTACTTGCGTGTTGTCCAAATACACTCGATAGGTTGTTGTTGACCAAGCGCCTTGGCGATATTCAAAGGAATGTCCGTCGTCTTCGTATAATGTCCACTCACCTGTACCAGGGGTGACTCTTAACTTCAGTTCATTCATTGGTAACTCGCCCACATACTGCATTACTGGTCCAAGGGGAATAACCGACCCAGCACGGATATAC
>JANZYY010000486.1 GCA_026419705.1 Fischerella sp. | reverse complement strand
ATTCTGGCCCCAGCAACTGGCAGCAGTCTTTTGGGACTAATCCCTCATACCGATCCCAACGGTGAGTATAGTTTTGATCCAGCAGCACATCGCAGTCATGGGGACGGTTGGCAAGGTCATCAATGACGAAAATTTGCTTGACAACTGGGCGTAGGTGCTGCTCCCATGCTTTGTCAATGCCATAGTGATCCACGATCAGCCAGTCAGGAGTTGCTTCTAAAGATTTGATCACTTGTTTAGTCTGTTCGGCATCTTGTTCTGGGGAAACACCGAGATCAGCAGCAGTGGTGGGTTCCTTTCCTGTAGGCAGTTCATAGACGGTGAAGCCTTTTTGCCGCACGATAGGAATAATGTTGTTGTGATGATTTCGGCAAATAAAAAGACAGGTTGCACCCTCCTCACGCAGGGCAGTAGCCAATGTAAGACAGCGCATCACGTGCCCTGTGCCTATCTGAGTGGCGGAGTCCACACGGAAAACGATTAGCTTAGTTGAGTCTGCGCATTTCAGCATGACAGACTTCTCCTTTTAGCAGAGTCTTGACATCGCGACCGTCTTCACACTCTTTAATTAGGGCAAAGACTTCGTCAAGTGCTTGGGTATATCCTTCGATAATTTCGGGTGAGTGTTCCGTGCAGACATAAACGGTATTGGTGGCTAAGTATCCCTTTGCCAGCATTTCTTGGGTAATCAGTGTTTTGTACTCAAGATTCTTGCTGCCTGCAAATCGAAACCGGATTAATGCGGGTAAGCCAAAGGTAGTGATGTCCAGATGATGCTTTTGGCCTAAGCGTTGCCAAATCTGAGCAATTTGCTGGCCAGTTTCAGTAATTTGCTCCCATGAGCGGACTCTTTCCATGACCTCTAGGGTTTTAAGGGCAGCAGTGGGGCCAATTCGCTCTGTCCAAAAAGTGCTGCTAATGAAGGTTGACTGAGCTGCTTCCATCACTTCTCGCCGTCCGATCACTGCGGTGATGGCATAGCCATTTCCCAGAGCCTTCCCGAAGACAGCCATATCTGGCTCTACACCATAGACTTTGTGCAGTCCACCAAAGGCTTGCCGAAATCCAGAGGTACACTCGTCAAAGATTAAGACAATGCCTCTATCTGTGGCTAATTGCCGCACTTTTTCTAAGAAACCCTCTTTGGGGGGTTCACTGCGCTGAACTTCCATCTTGATGACGCCGATGTCGTGCTGATTCACCAGAGCTTCGAGTTCTGCAAACTGATTATAGTGAAATGGAAACACGGTTCCTTTGAGAGCGGCGGGGATGCCTTTGGGTTCTAGCCCCGGCAATAAATGACTTGCTAAAGATTCGTCATCCCCTAAGTTTGCTGCTAGGTACCAGTCGTGCCAGCCATGGTAGCCACAGATGGCGACTGCGTCTTTACCGGCAGCGGCTCTGGCAATGCGGATGGCGATCGCATTTGCTTCACCTCCCGAACGGGCAAACCGTACCATATCCGCCCAAGGGTGTAACTCGATCAGCTTCTCAGCAAGATAAACTTCTTCTGGACAGTTGAGAGTTGATAAATTGCCGTTGGCGATCGCCTGCTGAACCGCCTCATCGACTTCTGGGTGACCATAGCCAAGCGTATTCGTGCCAATCCCCATCATCGACATATCAATGTATTCACGGCCATCCAGATCCCAAACACGGCACCCCTTTGCCTTGCTAAAATAGGCAGGCCATTGATCCGGAGCAAACATCTCTGCACGCTTCGACAACAACAGACTTCCTCCGGGAATGACCCGCTTAGCACGCTTCCAGAGCTTCTGCCCTGTTCCCATAATGGCTCCCTGATTCCGGACAATATGTTGATTGGCACTAAATAGTTGCGGCTGTTGCTGTCGGAGTTCTAAGACCTCACGCCAACTAAAGTCAAGGCGGGGCTGAAAATGCTCAAAAACGTGGCGAACCACTTCAAAGTCTTCGGGTTCATCAACCGTCCAGCGTTCCTTTGACCAATCTTCGGTTGCAGCTAGGTTAGCCGTTTTGAACTGACCTGATTCCCGAATGTAGGGGGTCACATGCTCGCGATCGCTGGGTTTTGTCGCAGCTTGCCAAGCAGTTGCCAGTGCATCAAACGAAAACACCTCAACATCCAAGCCATCAGGATAAGTCGGTGGATTACCATTACTCAGATAATCAACCTTCGTTTGGCTAAATTGAGTAATGGCTTGGTCAACCACTTCAGGATCAATCAGGGGACAATCACCGGTAATGCGAACCACTACCTCAGGCTGGTAAATTTTTGCCACTTGGTAAAAACGATCTAGAACATCCTCCTCACTACCTTGATAAACGGGATAACCTAACTGCTGAACGTGGGATACTAAGGGCTGATTGCGGGGATGTTCAGATGTGGCCAGTACAATTTGGTCGATTCCTCGCGCCAAGGATAGCCGATAAAGCAACAGTTCAATCATGGGTTTGCCAACAATCGGCTGCATGACCTTGTTGGGGAAACGAATCGAACCCATGCGAGCTTGGACAATCGCCAGCACTCTCATAGTCCCCCCCAACGACTTGGATGAATTAAGTCTATATCGTCACTGACAAGCTCAGGTGGCCAGCAGGGAAGATCTGTTTTCAGCGTTGCTAGAATCTCTTGCAACTGATTCAGACTATCTACCCCGACAAGAATACGATCAAAACCTTGTTCATGGAATGCACACCCCAAGCAAACCTGTAGGGGTGTCACCCGTGCCTCAGTCAGCCAAGTATGGAGTCGTTGCCACAAGTCAGACCAGCGAGCAAACTTTGATGGACGTGTATCTGGAGTCATGAGAAGCAAGCCTTGTAAAAAAATCGAGCGCGCATGGACTTCAACCCCTGCTGCCTTAAGCCGAGCTAACCAGCCCGATTGTACAATCCGTTGATCTAGACCATTGAAGGGAGCTTGGACAATATCAACAGCAAACTGGGGCCAAAGCGCCTCTAACTCCTCTGGAGCATAGATAGAAATACCAATTTTTTCCACCCGCCCTGCTACCTGTAACTCCTTAAGAGCAGCATAAAGTTCGACTCCTTGGGGCTGCAACAACGCCATTGGCTGATGTAAGAGTAACCCATACAACTTCTTGACCTTGAGCCGCTGACAGGATGCGAGACAGAGATCTTGAACCCATTGGTGAATAGAAATATCCCCTAGGGGAAGGGAGGGTAATTTAGTGATGATTTTCCACCCTTGCACACCGATTTCCCCGAGCCGTGTCTCGCTTTCGCCATAGGCAATGGCAGTATCTAAAGTATTGATGCCTGCATCCTTAGCAACTTTCAGAATAGCTCTTGCTTCATCGCTGCTAATTTGGCCACGCTGATTAGCAATGCCGTAGGCAAAACCAAACTGTGCTGTACCGAGGGCGAGTCGTTGCGGATTCATTAAATTTGTTCTTACTCTTTACGAAAGTAGCGACCGTAAATATCTTTTTTCAGAACTGTTGTCACCCACTGGCGATCGTAGGGATCATCTGCATCACCAGTACTATGATCGACTAAAGTTTCTGATAAACGATAAACAACTTGATAGATACCCAACTGTCGAAAAATCTCAGCATAGTCCTGTTTGTAAGTATAAAGACCAGCATAGTGCTTATAGGCATTTGCTCGCAGGAAAGGGGAATCGAAGTCGGAAATCACCAAAAAGCCACCGTTCTTAAGAGCAAAATCTACATTGCAAATAGCACGACTTAAAAGTTGACGCTCGACAAAGTGAAAAACTGCTGAGACAATCACTACATCTGCGTTTACCACAGGTAAACCTTCAGACTGTGTAATGCTCCCTTGATAAAATTCAATCTGGGGAAATGCGGCTCGACCGGCGGTGATCGCCTTACCAGAGAGTTCAACTACACAACACTTCCATTCTGGATATTCCCGCTGAAATCCTGCAGCGACTTTTCCAGAAGCCCCTCCCACATCTAGCAACATCCCCTGCCTTGGTAAAGTCACTTGTCTGAGTGCTTGTAGTACCCGATGAGCCGATGAGACAGGTGTAGTTGCAGAATCCGCATTTCGCTCAAACCAAGCATCCGCCTCTTGGTTTAGGAAAACAGTATCTTGATTCACTGAAGACATCATACATAAATAATCACAGCTAGGATTTGATCTCATGTTAGCATTGTACTATATTTCACTGTTTGCCCTATGAGTGACCCTGGACTCCATGGTACCAATTTTTATGCTTAGACACGACAGCAATGCCAAGCGCTAACCAACAAGGCATGGGCAAACCTCGAATGGTTAAACCTACAAAAAGAACTGGAGTCTTTGCGAAAGCTCGTTGCCGGAGTTGGTTTTTAACGATTCGAGAGCAACGGCTGTCTCTTATACACATCTG
>JANZYY010000485.1 GCA_026419705.1 Fischerella sp. | reverse complement strand
TAGGTTATGCGATCGCTCATCCCGATCATTTGCGGCGCTGGCAGTCTTGGCGCGATCCTTGGCCAGTCAACATCCTTGCCCAAGCTGCAGCAATCGC
Source organism: Fischerella sp. (assembly GCA_026419705.1). GTDB lineage: Bacteria > Cyanobacteriota > Cyanobacteriia > Cyanobacteriales > Nostocaceae > PCC9605. The sequence goes on along the minus strand of JANZYY010000485.1, from coordinate 4,251 downwards.
CGCAGTAGGCGATCGGGAGTTTCAGGAACAAACCTGGGCGTGGCTACCATCGACACGCAACCAACTGCTCGAGGGTTTAGCCCAAATTCCAGGTTTGCAACCCTTGCCAAGCGCTGCTAACTTTTTACTGGTGAGAACGCAGCAGTCTAGTTCCCAATTGCAGCAACAACTACTCAAGCATCACCAGATTTTAATTCGTGATTGCTTGAGTTTCCCTGAACTTGGCGATCGCTATTTTCGTGTTGCTGTACGCTTATCTTCAGAGAATCAGCGTTTATTAGACACTATTTCATCAGTCATTAATCATTGAGTCATTAGTGATTAGTCAGTGTTTGCAGGGGCGCAAAGCTTTGCGCCTGTGCAGTCGTAAAAAAACCAACAACCAATAAACAACAAACAACTTTGGACAAATGACTTTGGACAAATGACTTTGGAAAAATGACAAAGGACAACTAACGTGACTATTGACTACGATGTCGTAATTATTGGTGGTAGTCTTGCAGGGCGTTACGCTGCTCTCATGGCATCCCAATTAAGAGCCAAAGTCGCTTTGGTAGAGCCAAAAATTAATTATGGATTTGTTCATCACCACGTTTTCAGTGAGATAGGTAAATTCTCTCGTCAGGTAAGTAATGCTATACAATTTGGTCTTGGAGTTGCGTACCCCGACACTGCCGAAAAATGCCAAATTTCTGCGGCATGGTCAGAAGCAATGCTGTATGCTCGCGGTGTTGCCTCTAATCTCGAAGAACTGCACTCACTTGTTATCTTAGCTGCCCGGGGTGTTGATGTGATTGTCGGTGAGGGTCAGTTTCAATCCTCACCAAATTTGACATTTGTTGTGAATGACCGTGTGCTACGCGCACGTACCTATTTACTAGCTTGTGGTTCAATTCCGGTCATTCCAGAGATTGAAGGATTGCAAAAAACAGGCTTTCTTACCCTGTTTAATATCTGGCAGTCCTTTAACAGTTCTGCACCACCTAAAAATTGGGTAATAATTGGTGGTGTCCCCCAAAGTATTGAGCTAGCGCAAACTTTAGTCCGACTGGGTTGCAGCGTTACCTTAGTAGTAAATCGTCCCTTTATAATTAGCCATACCGATCCAGAAATAGCTCTACTCTTACAAGCACAGCTGGAAGCAGAGGGCGTGCGCGTCCTTACCCGCACAGTAGTTACTCAAGTGCGGTTAATAGACGATAAAAAGTGGCTTCAGGTAGGAGATAAGGCCATTGAAACAGATGAAATTGTAGTAGCAATTGCACAGCAGCCGAATATTGAATCTCTGAATTTGGCTGCGGTAGGTGTGAAATGGCATCATCGTCACCTGATAGTGAATGACAAACTCCAAACTACAAACCACCGCATTTTCGCTTGTGGTGATGTAATTGGTGGCTATGAATTTCCTCACATTGCTAATTATGAAGCAAGAATTGCCTTAAAAAATGCTCTATTTTTACCCTGGAATAAAGTCAATTATCATTGCATTCCGTGGGGAGTATTTTCTCAGCCTATGTTGGCGCAAGTTGGGATGACGGAGGCACAAGCAAAACGCCGATATCATCAAGATGAAATTTTAGTGTTACGGCAGTATTTCAAAACCCTGGCAGCAGCTCAAATCCGAGAAGAAAGTACGGGAATTTGTAAATTTATTGTTCGACGTAATGGAGAAATTTTAGGAGCTTCGATCTTCGGTTCGGAAGCTATTGAATTAATCGGGGGTGTGGTTTTAGCGATTGCCAAAACAATAAAAATTGATCGCATAGCAAATTTATCTCCTATCTCTGTAAGTTTTTCAGAGATTTTAGAAAAAACTGCAAGAGAATGGCATCAGCAAAGGATACAAAATAATCTGAGGCTGCAAGAATTTTTGGAAAGTTTTTTTCACTGCCGACGTAATTGGAATATATAGTGATTTTGATGAGGTACGCGGTGCCCATACCGATTTTGAAAATGCTTGCAATGAATAACAAAAAAAGTCTGCCTAGTGGTCTATGTCATTAATTTTGATGGTTAAACAAATTTGCACAAATCTATTGAATCTCTTTCTTTGTGTACTTTGCGTCCTTTGTGGTTCGTTATTTAACATAGACCGCTAGGCTAAATTTATTTAGCCTGCATCAAAATCTGCAATTTGAGACCTTATTACCTTATCAATAACCTACTTCTCTGGTTAAGAAGAAGTTAATTAGCAAGTAGTATAAATCAAGAAATCAAAAAAACTTTATGATATTTATATTCAAAGCAACTTTATCTGCTTGCTAATTGGGGAAAACTTGAATTAATTCAATTATTTATGTTATGTTAAAGCGGACTTTTCCCTCCCCAGAAGCGTTGCAGCGCTTTCCTTTCGGTCTAGCTGACATCGCTGTCATTATGGGGACGTTGGTATTACTAGCGCTGATTGCACGTATTGGTGCTGGCACATTCGTGAGCTTTGTACCGCCGGATGTAGTGCCAGGTGTTAGCCTCGAGCTGCGCAATCTGCCTTACTACGCTGGGCGTTCAACCTTGCGGATGTTTATCGCGCTATTTTGCTCGATGGTATTTACCTTTATCTACGGCTATATTGCTGCCAAAAGTCGCCGTGCGGAAAGAGTTCTTGTTCCCTTACTTGATATTTTGCAATCAGTCCCGGTACTGGGCTTTTTATCGATCACAGTTACAGGTTTCATTGCCCTATTTCCCGGTAGCCTGTTGGGGTTAGAGGCTGCATCAATTTTTGCCATTTTCACCAGCCAAGTCTGGAATATGACCTTTTCGTTCTACCAGTCACTCAGAACGATTCCCCAGGAACTAGACGAAGCAGCAAGGCTCTATCGGCTACCAGGATGGCAGCGGTTCACAAAACTGGAAGTTCCTTTTGCCACAATTGGACTGCTGTGGAATGCGATGATGAGTTTTGGAGGTGGTTGGTTCTTTGTGGCTGCGAGTGAAGCCATCAGCGTACTGAACCAAAAATACACGTTACCAGGGCTTGGCTCCTATGTTGCCGCAGCTGTCGCCGCTGAGAACTTGTCTGCTTTAGGTTGGGCATTGCTTACCATTGCTGCGGTCATTTTGCTGGTAGACCAGCTGTTTTGGCGACCTTTAATTGCTTGGGCAGACAAGTTCCGTTTGGAAACGAGCGCCAGTGCAGAGGCTCCGCAATCTTGGGTGTTTGATTTGCTCAAAGCCGCTCGGCTTCCCCGTTTGATTCGGCAGGTACTGACTCCCGTTAGCGAAGCTGTTAATCGGCTTTTGTCATTAATGACTCCACCGCGTCCGCTGCGTCCTGTAGATCAAAGTCAGCAGGCATTGAGCGATCGCCTTTACAATTTTGTCCTATTAGTCGCGATCGGAGCACTGTTGATAACTGGATTGCACTTTATCTTCACAACGGTAGGACTAGGGGAGGTAGTCAAAACTTTTTCGCTGGGGTTACTCACCCTAGGGCGCGTACTAGTATTACTGGTAGTGGCAACATTAATTTGGACACCCATAGGTGTAGCCATTGGATTCAACCCCAAACTAGCACGCCTTTTGCAACCCGTAGTACAATTCCTGGCATCATTTCCAGCAAATTTTATTTTTCCCTTTGCTACTCTCTTGTTCATTCGTGCCAATATTAGCCTGAACTGGGGTAGCATTTTGTTGATGTCGCTGGGTGCTCAGTGGTATATCTTATTTAACTCCATTGCCGGGGCAATGAGCATCCCAACTGACCTGCGCGAGATGGCAGCAGATGTAGGTTTGCGCGGCTGGCTGGTGTGGCGCAAATTAATCATCCCTGGCATTTTCTCTGCCTGGGTGACGGGTGGCATAACTGCCAGTGGTGGAGCATGGAATGCCAGTATTGTTTCTGAGATTGTTAGTTGGGGACAAACCACCCTTGTAGCCACTGGCTTGGGAGCATACATTGCTCAGGCAACTGAAGTAGGCGACTGGCCCCGCATTACCTTAGGAATTGGGATGATGAGTCTATACGTGGTGGGACTCAATCGCTTATTCTGGCGACAACTGTATAAACTCGCAGAGACCAAATACCATATCTAAAAGGGGCTAAGCATGACCACAACTACACGAGCAACCGATGAAGTACTGATTGCTGTCGAACAAGTCAGCAAAAGTTTTCCCTTGCCAGAGGGCAAAGGAGAATTTACAGTCCTCCGTAATATAAATCTGACGGTGCGGGCGGGTGAGGTATTGGCCTTGCTGGGACGCAGTGGTAGTGGTAAAAGCACATTGCTGCGGATCATGGCAGGCTTGATC
>JANZYY010000484.1 GCA_026419705.1 Fischerella sp. | reverse complement strand
GTTTAAAACTGCAAAACATCGCTTCGGCTTACATCGTTTTGGGCAAGGTACTCTGCTTGGGATGTATCGCTGGCTCATCCTTTCTCTAACTGCTTACCTTATTGCTCATTGGACTTATTTATCCACTCAACTACCGTTACCACCTGATTGGGGTGAGGCTGCACAAACTGCACTTGAATCTATTTTCCCTCAAATAGTTGTGTCTCTTCTTTTACTTGAGATTGAACGATTAATTCCTCTTACACTTGGTTGTGGTTTTGACATCCATATTTCCAGGTGCAAGATGTGAGTTGAGCAAAAAATTAGTGAAACCAGCAATGGCATTTAAATCTTTTCACACTTATTGGTTATGAAACAATGAACATGATTTGCCAAGGTCAGGTTCAAAAAGTGGCAAAAGGGAATATTGTTGGTCTAGTAAAATTTCTTGCAGACATGTTTGGAGTGGTTGCATAAATCAAACCTAATCAAGGGGATTTTCTCACTGAAAATATTTTTGGCAACACAACCGATGTAAAGACGCGAAATTTCGCTTTTGGTCAATATTGTCTATTGATCACATCCTTTTTTCAAAATGGTATTATTTTGTAAACGCGGAGCAGTTTTCCGCAGGGTATTTTGAATTGATATCATGCCAGCTGTTCCCACCAAGGCTAAAGCTGATGGTATGAACGGTACCCAATACCCTTGGATAAATAGACCCAAGCAAAAAATGTAAAGAATTCCTAAACAAACAATAATCAAGATTGCCAAGCGTGTTAGTGGGTATTGCATTCGCCAAACTAGCAATCCTCCTGTTAATGACCAAACCCCAATCCATATCACCTCTGCTAACACCTGCCATGTCTCCAGGAGTGAACGTCCATCCAGGACGGTGCTGAGAATCTGACTGACCATATGGGCTTGTACCAAGACTCCGGGCATTTGGTTGTCTAACTTACTACTGTATGGTGTAGCCCAATAGTCTGGAAAATCACCTTTAGCAGCAACACCAATCAAAATAATTCTATTTTTGATAGCGTTGGGATTAACCTGAGCAGACAAAAGTTGTGTCAGCGTTACTTGTTCGGCTACTCGCTTTGCAGAACGGTAGTTTAGCAAAATTTGACCGCCGTTGGCATCGATGTTTTGATAGCCACCAGTTCTCGGCTGCAAACGTTTGAAAATCCTATGACCTAGTTGTAAATCTCCCTTGGGAGTAAATTTTGGTTTAACTCCTTCAGCCTCCAAATAGCGAAATGCCAACTGCAAGCTGAGAGCGTAGTCAGTTGGACAGGGTGATGTTGCTTCTTGATTCATAAACAGTAGGTGTCGACGCACTACTCCGTCCGCATCGTGGATGAAGTCACTGAAACCCAAGCGGAGTTTCGGAATTTCCGGTGGTGGTTCAATACCAGTGGTGTTTACTGTTGCATCGCTACCTTTACAAACACCGACTAAGTTTGGTGTTTGTTTAAGAAGATTGATTAAATCTGGAGATTCCGCCGGAAAATCACGGTAGATATCCAAGCCGATCGCGCGGGGTTGGTACTGCTGAAGTTTCTCTAGAAGTTGCTTAAGAGAGCGATCGGATAGAGATGTTCCCTTTAATGATTCGCCTTTGTGGCGTTGGGTTGCAATGTCAGTATCGTTAATTGTTACTAAGAGCAGACGTGGATCGGGATCTTCATTGATGAGTGCAGAACGCGATCGCATCATCCCATCAAAAGCTTGTAACTCCAAATCTTGCAGCACTCCCAAAAATCTTAATCCCTGAACAGATGTAGTAATTGCTATACTAAAAAACAGTATATACGTAAATACACGTATATAAAAAGCAGGGGAATTCTCTTGGACTGTTTTTTTTGGTGCAACCTTACCTGTAATCCCTTGCCAAGTGGGGGGTGATTGTGCAAGATTTTGACAAATTACAGGTAGCCAAGTCGCACAGGGAAATCTATTCTCCAGTCCTTGTAAGCGTTCCCTTGCTTCTCGCACTGCCAGGTAAAAAAGTTCACCACCAGCCAATCCTTCCAGAAAATACTTCAAAAACTCCTGTGCTACCAAGTCCGGGACTGGTTCGCGCATGACAATCATTTGGGGAATATGTAGATCGGCTAATTGTTCTGCTATTCCCAGTCCATCACAGGAGTTAAAAATTGCCAGTTGCAAGCCCCGTTCCACAGCTTTTTTTAGGGCGTATTTTAATTCCTCAATTGTGAGGCTATCGGTTTTATTAAGGTAAATTCTGCCAATGCCATTGTTTCCTTGACTAGAACTATGTCCGGCAAAAAAAAGAATGTCCCAGCTTTTTCGCCACAGGTAGTCATTCAATTCCTGACGTTGTGGTTCTACTAAAAAACTAACATCAGCTCCAGCTAAGGTCTCCAGTAAAGCTTTGTCTGCTTGAGTGTCGATTCCCTGACTATTGCCGATTATTGCTAAAATATTTACTTTATTATTATGGGTTTTCTTGGTAGCGATGCGCTCGTATCTTGGAGGTGCTAGGGCAATTTCCGCCTTGGGGTAGCGTTCCAGCACGTCCCAAAGATGCCAGGGCAGACGCTGTAATTCGCGATTTTCTGTTTGTAATATGACTCGGATATTGTCCGTAGGCAACAATCTTTCTAGCCATTTTTCGCGGACAGGACGAAACTCAGTTGCAAGTAGCCAGGTATTGAGATGCGATCGCAAAACATGAGCAGTTTTGTCACACTCTTGAGCAAACGACACATTCGTTACCTGCACTTCATCAGCAGACAAACGATAAGATTTACCTAACTTTAGATAGCTCGACTGCCATTCTTTATACTTTTGTAGTAATTCCTGCGCCGGAGGTAATCTACCTGCAATTTCCGATGAAGGTAGTTCGCCTTCTTCTCCTATTTGCAGCGTGACAGCAAACCCTCGCTCAAAGCTACCGTCTGCAAATTTCAGAACCACTAACTTACCCATAATTAAAACAGATGAGGGGATAGGGGGATGGAGCGATGGAGAGATGGGGGGACACTAATAATAATTTTCGACTATTGGCCATTGACTATTGACTCTTGACTAAATTACGAAATTTTCCGTTACACAGGCATCATTCAGTGCTACCTTAACGCTAAACTGTTCTCCTACTTCTCCTCTAAACTGCAACTGAATGTAATTGTCTGCATTTCTGGCTTGGGCTTCCAAAAATTCAGCTCCTGAGCGATCGATAACTATGAGTTTTACTCCTGGTGTCGGGTAATTTTGACTATTAGCGGGGTGCGACTGTACGTGAATGCTAGTTTGTTGGTTGGCTTGAGGGCTAATTTCCACAATTAAAACGACGAGTTGATTGGCGATTTTGATTCCTAAGTCAATCAATTTTGCTCGTCTCACCGTTGGTTCTTGCTGGTTATTGGCATTTTCCTCAATCAAGTTGCTACTCCTAAAAGCAAAAGCTGGGGTAAGTTCAGGCTGATTCCACAGCGATTCTAGAGTTTGCCAGCCAGCCTCAAAGATACCTGCAAACCACTGGCTCAAATTTACTAATTCAGGAACTGGTGAAGCGATCGCCCTTGATGCTAAGTGTTCAATTAACGCTTCTAGAGGTTGCAGTTGACTTAAAGGCAGTTCTTCATCTACAACACTGGGAACAAACCCCAACAGCTTTGCTTCTTGCAGCGATTCATCCACTTGCACAACTACATAACCTATCCGTTCTTCCCAGGTTTCTGGAGGAACATAACAAATTTCTCGATCCAGACTTACAGGACGACACTCCAAACGCCCAATTCCTGGTAACTGCAAATCGGCGACATCAGCACACAGACGTACAATCGGATTCCAACTATCGCTAGCTTTCAGGTTGGTGGCAATATCCATCATTTGCAAGTAGTCATTTACTACCAACACACAAAGCGTATTTAAGCGGACTCGTTCGGCACTTTCGGGAGTAGGCTGCCGATCGGCAAACTGCTGAGCTGTTCTACGAGCGGCTTGGGTAATGGGCAATGTTAAATGATTGTCGTCTAATTCAAAGGTAGTATGTGACATGGATCGTTTCCCAATAATGAGTGCTGCTATATACTTATCTTTTGCCATAACAACAATTACGCAAAAAATAGTTAGTGGATAGTGGATGGTGGTTAGTGGATGGCGGATAGAAACAACTAACTACTAACAACTAACTACTAACTAATAACCAATTACAGCCAATTTCCAATGAGTACATAAGCAGACCAGAAACTGGGTGCGTTGTAGTTGGGATGCTTCAGAAATTGTAATTGAGCGCGGCGAAGGGCTTCGGCTTTAGTAATGGTGGTGTCTTTTAATTCTCGATAAAAAGCACCGATCAACTGGGCTGTGGATTCATCATCAATTTGCCATAGAGAAGCCACGGTACTGCGTGCGCCCGCACGTACGGC
>JANZYY010000483.1 GCA_026419705.1 Fischerella sp. | reverse complement strand
TCTCGTGGGCTCGGAGATGTGTATAAGAGACAGGAGCCATTTTGAGCCGCCAAGACAGGTGTTGCGACTGCGGCTGTATCTGCCGTTTGCCTGGGAGCAGCGGCAGCAGTAGTTTCAGCTTTAGCAGCACCAGCGCCTTGGGCTTGAGACTTCGCTGTTTCAATTTCGGCTTCGGTTTCTGCCAATAGGGCGATCGCTGCTCCTACGGGTGCGGTTTCACCAGCTTGTACAATGATGTGGGCTAAATATCCTTCATAAAAGGATTCCACATCCATATCTGCCTTATCTGACTCGACTACTACCAATGTTTCGCCTTTTTCCACTTTGTCCCCGGTAGATTTCACCCAAGAGACAATTTTACCTTCAGTCATGGTGGAACTAAGTGCGGGCATGAATATTTCGTGAATGCTCATAGGGAGGGCGAATCGATAATCTTATAAAATTTAACAGCTTTTGCCAGATCGAATTGTATCTTGGTCACAGACGTGAGGAACTATTCTATGGGCTGATGGTCTATTAATTTGTATTTCTTATGACGGCTAGTTACATTAGAACAATTACTCAAAAGAAGGAGGAACTATAGTCATACTTCAATTTAAAATTCAAATTTGATTAACTAAACTGCTTGAAAGTGCTTGTTAGTTTTTTATGCCGGCAAAGTTGAAAATTTTGGTAATTTTGATACTAAGTATCTTTGCCACTGCTGCTGCTGGAGTTTATATTGCCAGTCGTCAGCAATCTGCGCCAATTGTTAACAACAATCTACCACAGCGGCACTCTTCTGCTGTAGCTTCAGCTCGGGAAGTGATGGCAAATCCGGAACGGTATAAGTATAAACCCATACCACTTACTAGTATTAAGTCAGTCCTCCAAGGTAGCGATCCGGCTGCCCTCGCCCTTGATGCCTTTGACGATAGTGCACCAGAGGGAGGAACGCGCAAGGTAGAGGTATTTTATCCGCAACCAAATCAAGCGTTTGTGACGATCTCGCAAACAAAAAAGAGAAAAAATGCAACAAGTGCTGTTAAGTATCGAGTTGAGTTGACATCATTAGGGCGATCGCTGCTGGCTAGTTCACCCCCTTTGTGGCAAATTGTTTGGGCTGGTTCCCAGGAACAATGTCTGTTAAAAAACGGTAGGAAAAATTTGGCAATGGTTACCTGTCAATAAAAGCAGCTATCAGCACAAAGAAGCAGTGAGGAGTAACCCCTGTGGTGTGAGGAGTTTTTAGTATACCCTCACCGACAAAGCCGATAGTAGTTATGACAAGTATTGTAGGTGAGGGTAGTTAGAGTGTCTGATGAAGCTATAATTAGGCCTATATATCGCCGCGAATTTCTTCTACAATACCATCGCGTAGTACAATCTCGACTTGCATTTTACTAATTAAGTTATCCCCCGGTTCTATTCGGAAAAAGCCTTCCATCTGAAATTGGTTGACTTCTTGGTCTAACTCAAGCATCTGTACTTGCTGGAGGTTTTGCAGGCTTTGATTTTTCTGCTCTAACAGTTCGCTTTTCTTTTGATTGACTTGGTATTGAATATTCTCAATTTGTTGGAGGGCTTGAGGGCCAGGTGGTTGCAGGCTTTGTTTTTGAATTTCTGCGATCGCCCGCTGTCCTTGAATGTCCAACTGTTGTAATTGTTGGTCAGTTTGATTGATCTGTGCTTGCAATTGCTGCTGTACTTCCTCTTTCCAAAGAGGAGTAACAATGGCTTTGATATTGACAATGCGTTTTAAAAGCAGTTGAGGCTTGGAAGCATCCATAAAGGGTTTACGTTAACTTTCTAGTTTGCAGTGGACTTATTGGGCAAACATCCCGTTAATAATATCGCGATAGTGTTCCATCACGACATGTCGCTTGATTTTCAGTGTTTGCGTCATCATGCCATTTTCCATTGAAAATGGCTCTAGAATCAGCTTGAATGGACCGATGCGATCGTCTGGTCGATAACCAGGACGATTTCGCACTTCTCGGTTCAATTCTTGCCGAAATAGATCCTGGATTATTTTACTCTCTAGGTTTATTTTTTGACTGGTTGCCGAGGCTAGTTTGTCTTCCTCTATACACAGTTGCAGGTTTTGACTTGCTGCCCATTTTTCTAAGGTTTCTAGATTCGGGACAATTAAAGCACCCAGACTTTTTTGGTCTTGTCCGACCAGCATGATTTGATCTATGTAAGGCGAGCGCAAACAAGCATCCTCTATCGGTTGCGGTTCGATATTTTCTCCATTCGTTAATACAATCGTATCTTTTGCTCGTCCGGTCAGAACCAAGTCATTTTGCGGTGTCACCCAACCCAAGTCGCCACTGTCAAACCAGCCTTGAGAATCAATTGCTTTGGCTGTTGCTTCCGGATTTTGGTAATAACCTTGCATAATTTGCGGTCCTCGCAGCAAAACCAAACCTTTTTCTCCAGGTGGTAACTCTTTGCGAGTCTCAAAATCGACTATTTTAGTTTCTGTACCTGGTATTGGTTGTCCAGATGAACCGCGTAAATTCCGCCAATGACGCCGTGCATGGGTGACAGGGGAAGTTTCGGTCAAGCCATAGCCAACTAAAATCTCTACACCAATAATTTCAAAAAAGTCATCTACGTGCTTGGGAAGCGCACCACCACCACTAATCATTTGCTTAATTCTTCCTCCTGTTGCTTCCCTGACTTTGCTGTAGACTAATTTTTCTGCCAACGCGTGTAGGGGTGACAAAGCCGCAGCTTGTGTAATAGCTGCCAAACGTTCTAGTATTGAAGGGTTTAGATTCAGTAAATCCAAACCTTCGACTGTCCGCCGTGCTTTGATATATTTCTCGCTGATACCGAGAAAGAATTTAATTAAGCGTTGGCGAGAAGCAGGTTGTTCGCGAAACTGCTTTTGCACTCCTTCGTAAATAGATTCTAAAAGACGCGGTACAGCTACCATGTAATGCGGTCTAAATTTTTTTAAATCCTGCTTGATCGAACGCAAGTTAGTATAAATTTGCGTGCAACCTACAGAAAGCAAGAAATACTCGCAACTCCGCTCATAGCTGTGCCAAGTAGGGAGAATACTCAGGACAATATCTCCTCCTTGCGGTTGTACTACTGTTGGTATTGCGACGATTTGGTGCATCAAGTTGCGATGGCTGAGCATCACGCCCTTGGGTTTACCCGTAGTACCAGAAGTATAAATGAGGGTGGCAAGATCGTCGCGGCTGCGCTGGACTGGTTGTAAAGTGTGTTTAGCTCCAATTTCCATTAACTGAGCGAAGGAGTATACCTGCAAGGTTTCTGCTTCTGGTGGTGCTTCATCAGAAAGCAAGATGACTAATTTAATTGGCAAATCGTCAAGGCGATCGCGCAGTTTCTTGAGTGTCTTTAAATCTTGCACTACCAGCGCCGTGCTACCACTGTTTGCCACAATATAGAGGAGTTCTTCCCGTTCTGCTTGGGAACTGCGTACCGCATCCACCGCCCCAGCCGTCATAATACCTTGATCGGCAATAAACCAACGGGGAGAATTATCGGAAATCAGAGAAATGCGATCGCCCGCTTGTACTCCCAAAGCCTGCAATCCAGTTGCAAATAGTTGAATTTGCTGGCAAAGCTGAGCATAAGTCAGAACTATCTCCGGTTGAGCGTGGGGGTTGTGTAGAGCAACAATATTACCAAATCTTTGTGCTACCAAAGGCCATATTTCTGGTAAGGACTCCACGCTTGAGTAATCAGGTAAATCCTTTATTGCTTGTAGCTCTCGCTCAGTTATGTTGGCAAGAAAAGAATTTTTCACAGAAGTTTTTGACATAACACCCCAGTCTCAGTAATTCAGTGAGTTATGTTTCCAGCTTATGCTGCAATTGGGCTAAAATACCGAAATTTAATGGACACAATTCTTTTTATCTAAAGAAATTTTGAGGATTTTATGTACATATATGAAAAAATCTATATTATGATTAAATAGTATAAACAAAAAGCAATGCTTAGTTTGTTTTTAGTTGATTTAAATGAGTGTTTCTTCCAACTAAAAACAAAAGATGCCTATTATCCAAAATAGATGAAAAGGGAGCAGGTAATTACCTATGGGTCGTATAGATGCTACATTGTTGACATTATTTAGCACAGTTGCCTGCCTAATCTTTCCCAGGCTTTTAGGTATCATTACCAATCCAAAAACTCAAAGTCATCGACCATTACAGACTACTTCTACCCCACGAAAAGCTAAATACGAAATTACAACTTTTCCTTATTGCGCATCTTACGCATTGACAGGCAACCCATCGTGTAAATTCAGTCCTAATTTTTGCAGTAGATGTTCTCCAAATTAATAGAATAACTGTTTTGAATTAACATATTCAAAAAGTAGAGTCTTACTGTAGTTGATGTTTGCTAATAGTCACTACTCAAAAATGTGTAGAT
>JANZYY010000047.1:14588-16256 GCA_026419705.1 Fischerella sp. | reverse complement strand
TTCTTGAGCTACTGTTATATTTTGCACTCTTTATTTACTTTCTGCGGGTTTATTCGGTTAGGTGCAAGATCTGAGTCTACCTTGAGTGTAGGCGGTTCGTAGAGGAGCAAAAACTTCCGCCTGCCACAAGAAATCTGTTGAGCGATTGACAATAAAACAGACCTCCTGCTCATCCCAAAGCAGTCGTCTACCATCCCAGCGAATCTCCGCAGGTGAAGCGATTTCTGTTTGCCATCCCCGCTGTCGCCAGAGGTCGCGCATTAGGATCAGTTCTTGTCGAAACTTTCCTCGTTGCAGCGATTCCGCATCATCCAAAATCAAAAACAGACCATCAGGAAATTTCCCAAAGAATCTTCTGGCCTCTGCTGCCACTATACCAGCTACCAACTCGTCGAGAGCAGAGAAACTTGGCGGTGGCTGGATATCTCGACGTTGTTTCAAGCCGGAAATGTCGTAGAATATCTGGTTAATCAATCCAGCAAAAAAAAGACCGGAGCCATTGTCATTGAATTCAATTAGCTGCCAATCAGATAGATGCTCAGTTGGTAGGTGAAAGTCCCAAGCACTGAAAAAACAGACCTCTGGGCGTCGATGTCTGGTAATTTCCAGGCTATCAGCAGTTACCGCCGACTGCCAGGTGAGCCGCGTTGTCACTCGGTCAAATAAGCGGATGAATTCACCAATCTCTGCTAGTACTGATGGGGGAATTTCTTGATACCACGGCACAACGGAGAACTCACCGGGAACCTCAGGCATCCCCGCTGCTGGAAGTGCTGCAAATAGCCTTTCTTTCAGCATTGGCATGAGCGCTTTCTGGGAGTAGTGTACGCAGCTTTGCTATGATGGCGCTTTCAATACTTATGGTTGCTAACTTGTGTTGTTAATAATATTTGAGCATAAACATTAGCGATCGCCTTTGGGAATCGAACCACAGAAGACGCAGAGGTAACAGAAGAAGAGAGGAGAGGGTTATTCGGCTTCAGTAATTTCAATTCCTAAGTTAGCCCAGAGTCCCTTGAGACTGCGACGAGGACGTTTGGGGATTGTCTTTTGCTGCAAGAACTCAGTAAACTCCAAAACTTGCTGTTGTTTATCTGGGGGTAGTGTCCGCAGCTTTTCTATGATTGCGCTTTCAATACTCATAGTTCTTAGCTTGTGTTGCTAATACTATTTGAGCATACAAGGGAAGCGATCGCTTTTGAGAATCGAACCACAGAGGACGCAGAGGTAGGAGAGGAGAAGGGATGATATCGTTTTAACAGAACTTAACACTATTCTGAGCGGGAATACTTCTTTAATGTGGTGTATCCCTAAAAAGACTCTACTTTATTGGCAAGAGTTAAAAACCTACCTTGGAATGCGTAGCCAAATTCCAAACTCAATCACAGGGAGATTAAACAGATTTATGGCGTAGGTAGGTATTTCCTGGACAGTTTCTACACTCTTGGGAAGGTTTACATGATTAATCGCGTAGCATTCTCTTATTCACTGAGATTGAGTACCACTTTTTTGGGTTTGACCCCAGTCTTTGCTCAAAATGATCCCCTCGAAAATAATATCAATACTCAGACCAATACTCCGATTTGCACTCAACTAAGACCATGCAACTATCCATATCGACCAAATCCATTACCAGTAACTCCAGCGCCAATAACTCCACCAAAGAAA
>JANZYY010000047.1:0-14578 GCA_026419705.1 Fischerella sp. | reverse complement strand
ATGCACGACTGTTGGTAAGCCTTGTATCAGATATGTTTGCGTAAACGGACAGTGGGTCAGTATAGAAAAACAGTGACAAATGAAGGAGAAACAGGATTTAGCAGCTGCATAAACATTTAGCAAGTTGTCTTCCTTAATCTCCAGCAGCTAATACCTGGTCAACAGTCAACTCTAATTCTGGGAAAGTTTCAGACCTAAGGCGATCGCCACCCACAAACTCTACACCTTCGTATAGTTCCTCAACCAAAGTAAAAACGGTCACTTTGTGAGTTAGCGGATCTACGACCCAATACTCTGGAATTTCCAAAACATTATACTCAACCCGCTTCGCTCGATAATCAGCGGTCTTAGTCGATTCGCTGACAACTTCCACCACCAACAGCGGAGGTGGTTCGTTAAGTTCGATAACAGCCTCTCGATTTCTCAACTCTCGCCACTGGGACAAGGGGATAACCACCACATCTGGAATTCTCGATGTGTCCCATTTGCCAGCACGAGGGGAACGAACGCCAACCAACGCTTTTAGGGCAATCCAATCTCTGACTAAACGAGCAATTTCACCATTGAAAGTTTGCTCTAGAAAATGCATTATTGCCCCATGCTGTCCACTTCCAAGACTCATGGGAACCAGTTCTCCGTTAACCAGTTCATAGCGAGTGTCAGTGCCATCATCATAATTTAAGTACTCTTCAAAGGTGAATTTTTTAGTGGATGCTGGAGTTGCGGTCATGGCATTGCCCTTGTAGATATGCCTTTACTTGTATTATGTCCTTTGAATTACCGGCAATTTTCAGAGAACACCACCCCTGTTTGGCTAACCCCAAAGTTCCCCTCCCTGCTTGCCCAAAATTTCCTGCACACCCTTCTAGTGGTTTGCCAAAGCAACTTTGCGGCGTTTGTAGTTGGCGCTTTCGCGCTGAAGCGCTAACTACAAACAATACTTACCCAGCAATTTTGGTTTGGTGGAGTACTAGTTCCTCACAACTTCCTCAAGTTTTCCTCTTAACCTCAAAGTAGAACTAGGGAGTTGCACGATTGCGTAAAGATTTAACTTTTGATCGCCCACCCCCATGCAGCAAATTCAGCAATGGTGGGTTCCACTCTACAAAATCATTTGAATGTGCAATGTCAGAGCCAGAGCAGTAAAAGTCTGACTCAGGGCTCCCTTTGAATACTACTCTTGCCAAAGTCAAAAGGCTGAGGACAATGAAAACCAGAACTTTTGCAACTATAGATGGTAATGAGGCTGCCGCTCAAGTTGTCTACAAATTAAATGAAGTTATTGCGATTTACCCAATTACTCCCTCTTCACCAATGGCTGAGTGGGCAGATGCTTGGGCTGCAGAAGGCAAACCAAACATTTGGGGTAGCGTTCCCACGGTAGTACAGATGCAGAGTGAGGGTGGTGTCGCTGGTGCAGTACATGGTGCTTTGCAAACTGGCTCGTTGACCACCACATTTACAGCATCGCAGGGATTGTTGCTGATGATCCCAAATATGTACAAAATTGCCGGAGAATTAACTCCTACAGTTTTTCATGTTGCGGCGCGATCGCTAGCCGCCCAAGCCCTCTCCATTTTTGGCGACCACAGCGATGTGATGGCAACCCGTGCCACTGGCTTTGCGATGCTGTGCGCCGCCTCACCGCAAGAAGCCCATGATTTTGCTTTAATTTCTACGCGGGCAACCCTAGAATCGCGAGTGCCTTTTCTGCATTTCTTTGATGGCTTTAGGACTTCCCACGAAGTTAATAAAGTTGAACTGCTAACAGAAGCAGATTTACGCAGCTTGATCCCGGATGAGTTAATACTCGCCCATCGCGCTCGCGCCCTCACGCCCGATAAACCTGTACTGCGCGGTACGGCACAGAATCCTGATGTCTACTTCCAAGCCAGGGAAACCGTCAATCCTTATTATTTGGCTTGCCCAGACATCACCCAGAAAGTCATGGACGAATTTGCCGCCATGACTGGGCGACAGTACCAACTATTTGAATACCACGGCGATCGCGCTGCTGAAAGAGTTATAATTCTGATGGGTTCCGGTTGCGAAGCGGTACATGAAACCGTAGATTACCTCAACACCCGAGGTGAGAAAGTCGGTGTAGTCAAAGTGCGGCTATATCGTCCTTTTGATGCTAAGCGATTTGTCGCCGCTTTACCGGAAACAACAAAAGCGATCGCAGTTCTCGATCGCACCAAAGAACCAGGTGCAGCCGGCGAACCACTGTATCTAGATGTAGTCACTGCCCTTACAGAAAACCCGATCCCCAATGCCCAATTCCCCATACCCAAAATCGTTGGTGGTCGCTACGGTTTATCTTCTAAAGAGTTCACACCAGCGATGATTAAAGGCATTTTCGACAATCTTGCTGCTAGTGAACCCAAAAATCACTTCACCATCGGTATCAACGATGACGTCACCCATACTAGTTTAGATTACAATCCTGACTTCAGCATTGAACCGGATAACATCGTGCGAGCCATTTTTTATGGCTTGGGTTCCGATGGTACTGTGGGAGCGAACAAAAATTCGATTAAGATTATTGGTGAAGAAACAAACAATTACGCCCAAGGCTACTTCGTCTACGACTCGAAAAAATCAGGTTCCGTTACAGTTTCCCACTTGCGCTTTGGTCCCCAACCCATTCGTTCTAGCTACTTGGTGAATAAAGCCAACTTTGTAGCTTGTCACCAGTGGGGATTTCTAGAACAGTTAGACATGCTGGCGCACATCGTCCCTGGCGGTACTTTCCTGCTGAACAGTCCCTACGGACCAGAGGAAGTTTGGAGCCACTTACCGCGATTGGTGCAAGAGCAGATGATCCAGAAGCGGCTGAAGTTTTATGTAATTAACGCTTACAAAGTCGCCCGTGAAGCAGGTATGGGCGGACGGATTAACACGGTGATGCAAGTCTGCTTCTTTGCCGTATCCGGCGTTTTACCACGAGAAGAAGCGATTGAGGAAATTAAGAAGTCTATCCGCAAGACCTATGGGAAGAAAGGTGCTGAAATTGTGCAAATGAACCTCAACGCCGTGGATCGGACGCTGGAGAATCTCTATGAAGTTCAAGTTCCCGAACTCGCCGACAGCAACATTGAACAACGTCCAGCCGTACCCGATACTGCACCTGCTTTTGTACGCGAAGTTCTGGGTAAGATGATTGCTAGATGTGGCGATGAACTGCCAGTGAGTGCTTTGCCTGTAGATGGTACTTATCCCACAGGGACGGCAAAATGGGAAAAACGCAACATTGCCCAAGAAATACCCGTTTGGGATCCAAATGTCTGCGTGCAGTGTGGCAAGTGCGTGATGGTGTGTCCGCATAGCGTTATCCGCAGTAAGGTTTACAAACCAGAAGAACTAAAAAATGCACCGCCAACTTTTAAGAGTACAGATGCTAAAGACCACGATTGGAAGGATTTGAAGTTTACGATCCAAGTCGCAGCAGAAGATTGTACCGGTTGCGGTATTTGCGTAGATGTTTGTCCGGCGAAGAATAAAGCCGAACCACGCCGCAAGGCAATCAATATGGAACCGCAACTGCCATTGCGAGCACAAGAGCGAGAAAATTGGGATTTCTTCTTGAGTCTTCCTAATCCCGATCGACGGGAATTGAAGCTCACCCACATCAACCAACAGCAGATGCAAGAACCATTGTTTGAATTCTCCGGTGCTTGTGCTGGTTGTGGCGAAACACCGTATATTAAGTTAGCGACCCAGTTATTTGGCGATCGCATGATTGTTGCTAACGCCACTGGTTGTTCTTCTATCTACGGTGGTAACTTGCCAACTACACCGTGGGCGCAAAACGCTGAAGGTAGGGGACCGGCGTGGTCTAACTCGCTATTTGAAGATAACGCCGAATTTGGTTTAGGTTTCCGGATTTCCATAGACAAACAAGCAGAAATCGCAGCCGGATTGCTGCAACAATTGGCGAGCGAAGTAGGTGAGGAGCTGGCAAATAGTATCCTTAACGCCAAACAAAAAGACGAAGCAGATATTTACGAACAGCGGGAACGGGTAGAATTACTGAAGCAACGGTTAGATGAAATTCATGCTGATGTAGAGATGCGCCATGGCGCGTCCCTACAAAAGGACAATCTGAAATCCAAAATCCAAAATCTCAGATCCCTTGCCGATTACCTAGTCAAAAAGAGCGTTTGGATGATTGGTGGTGATGGTTGGGCTTACGATATTGGCTTTGGCGGCTTGGATCATGTCTTAGCGAGCGGACGCAACGTGAATATTCTGGTTCTGGATACTGAGGTATATTCCAACACTGGCGGACAGATGTCGAAAGCAACACCCAAAGCAGCGGTGGCGAAATTCGCCGCTGGTGGTAAACCTGCTACTAAAAAAGATCTAGGGTTAATGGCGATGACTTACGGAAACGTCTACGTTGCCAGCGTAGCAATGGGCGCACGGGATGAACACACGCTCAAAGCGTTCCTGGAAGCGGAAGCCTATGAAGGTCCATCGTTAATTATTGCCTACAGCCATTGCATCGCTCACGGTATCAACATGAGTACGGCAATGCAGAATCAAAAAGCCGCCGTAGACTCAGGTCGCTGGCTGCTGTATCGGTTTAACCCTGACCGAATTAAGTTGGGTGAAAACCCCTTGCAACTCGACTCGCGCACACCGAAGATTCCGGTCGAACAATCGATGTATCTAGAGAATCGCTTCAAGATGCTGACCAAGAGCAAGCCAGAAGAAGCAAAGCGGTTACTAGAGGAAGCACAGCAAGATGTGAATACTCGCTGGCAATTATACCAATATTTGGCAGCGCGGCACATGGAAAAGGTCAATAGTCACAATGGTGAAGCTAAAAAGACAGGCGACCTCAAAGAGTTGGTATCTGGGTAATCGTTGAGGTTTGTAGTTAGTGCTGTCTTCACTAAAGCACCAACTACGAACCCATCAAATCAATTTTGATAGATGAGCAGTTTTGGGAAAAGACTATGGATTTAACTACTACTTATATGGGGATGACATTGCGATCGCCACTTGTACCATCAGCATCCCCGCTTTCCGAAGATATTGATAATATCAAACGCATGGAAGACGCAGGTGCAGCAGCAGTAGTGATGCATTCGCTGTTTGAAGAACAGATTACCCTAGAACGCTACGAACTGCACCATCATCTCACCTATGGTACTGAAAGCTTCCCCGAGGCCCTGACCTATTTTCCCGAACCAGCAAACTTCCGTGTTGGTCCAGAAGAATACCTCAATCATATCCGTAAGGCGAAGGAAAAGGTAGGAATTCCTCTGATTGCGAGTCTGAATGGTTCCTCAGTTGGTGGCTGGACGGACTACGCCAGACTGATCCAGCAAGCAGGAGCATCAGCACTAGAATTGAATATTTACTACGTTCCTACTGACATGGAGCTGACGAGCGAACAGATAGAACAAACCTATATTGATATTCTCCAAGCAGTAAAAGCCGCAGTCACTATCCCCGTAGCTGTCAAGCTGAGTCCATATTTTACCAACATGGCAAATATGGCTAAGCGTTTGGACAATGCAGGGGCTGATGGTTTAGTTCTGTTCAATCGCTTTTACCAACCAGATATCAACCTTGAAACCTTGGAAGTACAACCAAATGTACTTTTAAGCACTCCCCAGGCAATGCGTCTACCCTTGCGCTGGATCGCCATTCTTTATGGTCGCATTCATGCCAGTCTAGCTGCTACCAGTGGTATCCATAACGCACGGGATGTGTTAAAAATGCTGATGGCAGGAGCAAGCATTACCATGCTTTGTTCTGTATTATTACGCGAGGGTATCAATCACATTCGGTGTATTGAACAAGAAATGCGTGCATGGATGGAAAAAAACGAATACGAATCTATACAGCTGCTGCAAGGAAGCATGAGCCAGAAAAATTGTCCCGATCCCAGTGCTTTTGAGCGCTCGCAGTACATGAAAGCGCTGCAAACGTACAAACCTGAATGGGAGCGCATGTATGAACCGTCCTATTATCTAGGTTAGTACTGTTGCTTTCCTGCTAAATTCCATAAATGTTGGAGATATATATGTTTAAAAAGATTTTAGTGGCGTTGGATCGCTCGGCAATGAGCAAGCAGGTTTTTGAGCGGGGGTTGGCTTTGGCAAAGATGAGTGGGGCTAACTTAATGCTGCTGCATGTTTTATCTATGGAAGAAGAGGGTAGTCCCTATGTACCGATGTTTTCCAGTTTTGACTACTATTCAGGAATGTCGGAGCAAACTCTCGAGCTTTATCAACAGCAGTTAGAAACTTGGAAAAATCAAAGTGTAGAGATATTGCAAAACTTGAGCGCTCAAGCAAATACAGCAGGCGTCAACACTGAATTTAGACAAATGTTTGGCAGTCCTGGTTCAATAATTTGTGATTTAGCCCGTAGTTGGGGTGCTGACCTCATTGTTGTTGGGCGTCGAGGTCGCTCTGGCCTGACGGAATTATTCCTCGGTAGTGTCAGTAACTATGTCCTTCACCATGCTCCTTGTTCAGTTCATGTTGTGCATCTTGCCGTCGGTACCAAAGAAGGTGAAACGGTAAAACAAACTACAAGCACTTTCACATCCACCTAAGTATAGCTTTGCCTATTTAAACGTAGGGGAAGGCGGAGTCAGCGCTGAGGTAGGCAAAGTCTTTATGAGTTTAATTCCTATGGAATTGGGAGAATAGTTTAGCAATTAACAACCGTAGGCAAGTCACGCTTTATTACATATTGCACGTCAACAAGCAAAGAACAATGAAATCCTCTCGCCCTCTCCCACTCTCTCATCCCAGTGGTGATAAGCGCTTTAAAATGCTGGACGCGACCATGAAGCGTCATCAGTATCAGCAAGATGCTTTGATTGAAATTCTCCATAAGGCGCAAGAATTATTTGGCTTCTTAGAGAACGATTTATTACTTTATATTGCCCACAGCCTGAAACTACCACCCAGTCGGGTTTACGGCGTAGCGACCTTTTATCATTTGTTTTCGCTCGCACCCAAAGGCAAACATAGCTGTGTAGTATGTACGGGTACCGCTTGTTACGTCAAAGGTGCTCCGGAAATTTTGGCAAATTTAGAAAAGTCTATCCATGTCCGCGCTGGAGAAACGACAACTGACGGTAAAGTATCGATTTTAACAGCACGGTGTTTGGGTGCTTGTAGTCTTGCACCTGCTGTGGTTTTTGATGGCACAGTATGTGGGTATCAAACTCCTGATTCTGTCCAAGAACATATTCGGGAGTGGTTGGAGGAGTAGAGCGATCGCCACAACCAAAAATTATTTTCCAAATGCAGCTAGTTCATAGTGAGTACTTAAGTACTCACTACCAACCAAGAACATTTGTAGTCATTTTTTGGAGAAACGGTATAACTCAGGCACGATCTTTTCACCAAACACCTCAATAAACTGTTCTTGTTCCCGGTTAACATTATGCAAAATCAATTCATCAAATCCTAGTTCTATATCCTTTTGCAGCCACTCGATATGCTGAGGCAGATCTGCGGAAATACGGATGTGTTCGTCTAACTCCTCTGGTTTCACAAATTCTCCAGCCGCATCAAATTGTTCAGGGGTCCGCAATTCCGTCATCATGATGTTTGGAAAAATGTTGTTGCGCCATTGGTGATGGGCTTTTTGTCGCGCTGTTTCTTCATCGCGATCGTAGGAAAGCTGGACTTTCAAAATCATCGGTTTGCCTTCTCCACCCCCACGACGAAAAGCATCGACTACTGTTTTCAGTTTCTCTGGTGGACGAGAAATTGTAATTAATCCATCCGCCCAACTACCAAGCCATTCTGCAGTTTTTGCAGTGATAGCGGCTCCGATAATTAGGGGTTGTGTTTGAGGACGGGTGTAAAGCTTTGCCTCTTCCACGCAGACTAAACCGTGATGGGTGACTGTCTCACCTGCCCAAAGCGCACGGATAATATCAACACACTCTTTCAAGCGAGTATTGCGATCGCTCTTGCAAGGCCACTTGTCTCCAGTAATGCATTCATTAATTGCTTGACCACTACCTACCGTCAACCAGAAGCGGTTGGGGAACATTTCTGCTAAAGTTGCCGCTGCTTGAGCGATAATAGCGGGATGATACCGCTGTCCAGGGGCACACACAACCCGATAAGCAAGACTGGGAGTTGCTTGCATTGCTGCACCCAGCCACGACCAAGCAAAGCCGCTTTGTCCCTGTTGTTTGCTCCAAGGGTAGAAGTGGTCCGAAGATAGAGCATGGGTAAAGCCAGCTTGTTCTGCCATTTGCACGTACTTAAGCAGTTCGCTGGGCTGGAATTGTTCGTGAGAAGCGTGATAGCCGATCTTTGTCATATTAGTGGTTAGTAGATAGTGGTTAGTAGTTATTAGTAGTGAGTGGTTAGTAGTTGGTTTTTGGTTGGTAAGCTAAAGCACATTTAATTTGCATGTTGAAATTTTTCAAACTCTTGTGGGGTGGGCCGGACAGCCCCCTCAGATCGTGCTATTTAAATTTGGAACAGCTTAATAGTTTCTTACCCATTCCCTATTAGCCATTAGCCACTAACCACTAACAGTCACCACGCAGAATAAGTTTATCTATGCCAACCTACTTGGTCGCGTCAATCATTATCGAGTACAACCCCTTTATTTCCAGTTTGATTAATTACTTTTTTGAGAATATTTTTCTATCTGAGAAATTATTTTTTAAAAAAGGATAATTAGCAATAGATTTTATTACTAATTATCCATGCAGTTATCGAGCTAAATTTCTGCCACAGCTCGCTCGATTAAGCGACGCGCCAAGGTTTGTGTACCTGTATGTTCGTAGTAATTCGTAGCTACATCCAGGAACGCTGCTAGATAATCTAATTTGTCATCGGTAATTTCAACAAAGTTTTGCAAGTGATGAACTACTTTTTGGGGGGTTAAATTATTCGAGGTAACTAAATTACTCATCCAACCTTGAACTGAGTTAAAACTTTCGCCAATAAAATTCAGTTTGCTGCTGGAATTACTACCTGGAATTGCCTCTTGCATATTCTGGAAAGTTTTGTTTTGTTCTAATTCTTGGGGACTAGTCTGACTAATTACAGACAAGGCTTTGCTAATAAAGTCTGGACCAAGAGGGATCAAACCATCAACGCAAACTAATGCAACCATGCGGATGAGCGACTCACCGCTATACTCACCCAAGGACGCCACAAAGTCTCCAATACTGTCACCAGGAATGCCATTGATGCTACAAAATGCTACCAACTCCGCAACTAATTTCAAACATAAGTCAATAGTTTGGGCTTTGTCAGCTTTGGGAGTGATAGAGTTGAGAAAGCCTAAAAGAGGAATTTTCTCTCCCACCTTATTAGCAAAAGCTGCTGCACCCAGAGCTTTATCTGTACTATCAACGGTTTGGTACAGCCACATGGCCCGTTGATATCCTTGGGAGCGGTCGTTGTAGAGATAAATTGCTCGTTCGCCAATGGCTTGAATTAAACTTTCGTCGGTTTCACCAGTTACGGTTTTAATTGTGTTGACAAAACCAACCACATTATGCCATTGACCGGGAGCGACAAAATCCAGCGAGTTCAACATCGAAACAGTCAAGCCGCTGGTTGGTAGTTCGTCAACCAACTCAAAAATTGGTTTGCTCACAAAAATCTCCTTATTATTTTATTTGTTGGTTGTTGTTTGTTGTTTGTTGGTTGTGAGTTGATAGTTGATAATTACTTCAACCAACAACTTTTATTTCAGTTTGGCGAGTCCATCCAGGTTAAATTTTTTGATCCAAGCTTCGCGATCGCTAGCTGTAAATGACGGTGAACGAGAAAGCACTTTCACTTGATAGCGATCGTTAACCAGTATGGAAGTTTGAGTAGTACCAACTTCCACTGCTGGATAACCAGCGATTTGCTTGGTGCTATTGGCATATTTTGCCGCTGCTCCAGGTACACTTCTAGTATCAGAAATAGCTAGCATAGCTAATTCTTTACCGTCCTTTTTCAACTTAGCTTCCGCAAAACCCTTTTTCTCTTGGGTGTATATCCGTTCGTAGCCATCTTCAGCAGTAGGAAAAAATTTGTTAAATTCGCTACCCTGAGTCGCTTCTCTCGCAACAGCTTGACCACTTTTTTGACGGCTGCTTTCTTGTTGCACCTGGTCAAAACGTCCAGGCTGTTTAGGAGTACACGCTGTTGTCAGTAGCAATACTGATAACATTACAACTGCTAAAATCCTGCGGACACGAGGGAAATTCATGTTTGATTCCTCATTAATCTAAAGTTAGAAAGCATAAAGATTATGAATGATGAATGATGAAACTTTCAGCCCAATCGCATTCGTGATTTTCACCTATTGCCAATGCCCACACCCCCACTCTCAATCATCCCTTATACCATTTCTCTCAATGTTTGATACAGATGATTCTCTATAGCCGGTTGGGGGGATCCATACATGAAGCCTTCAAGTTAATTATCTGTCTTTGTGGAGGCTAATAGTAGAAAATTTAGTTTTTGATCTTGTTAGGCTACTTCACGGTAAGAAATTACGGCGTAAAATGGATCTCCTCCTGCAGCACCAAACCACTGTAAAAAAGTTGGTATTGGTGACTGACGAACGATTACTTCTGGAGTAGTAAATCCTGCTACAGAAGAGAAATAGCTTTTGACTAATTCAACTCTGGCTGCTTCCGAAGCATCCCGCCATGCTTGAATAGCCTTTTGAAAAAACATGCGGTTAGAAAAGCTGATAATTGCCACACCACCTGGTTTGAGAACACGGTGAATTTCGGAAAATACTGCCTCTGGATATTGCAAATATTGCACCGACACGCAATTGAGAACGGCATCAAAATCTCGATCCGGAAGCGGTAAACAAGGATTTTTGTTGAGATCGTGCACGAAGTAACGATCCAAGCGGGGATTGCGTGCTAGTTCCTCCGCGTTGAGTCCGTGTCCCTCCACATGAGCAAACTGCATTTCTTCTGGTAGATGCGATACCCAACTGCTCATCATGTCTAAAATACGCATATTCGGTTGGAGGCGATCGCGGTATAAATCCGTTAATTGTTGAATAAAACCTTCGTCTACATGGGTGACAAAGCGCGGAAAGGAATAAAATTCCTTGTCGTCGGTTGCGTCTAACTTCTGACGTTGCTCTGGTCTCAGCAGCATAAAAACCTAAAACAACTATTGCCTGAATTTGCATATCACCATACATATATTAGAAACAGTCTGAAAAATAGGCGAGTCTATCAAACATCTGCCAACCAACAACCACCAATCACCAACCAACATCAATGTCATTCAAGCTACTACATTTTCAATCAATTTGGCAGCGTTTGCATCTTTGGGCAGGTTTTCCTTACCTCAGCTTGTTAATGTGGATACTGCCATTATTGCTATTCAATTCTGGGCATAGTAGTTTGATGGCTCATGATGAAGGGCTTTACGCCTGGCGGTCGCGCCAAATGTTTGAGTCTGGTGACTGGATTAATCCCTGGTCAGAACCCCATCATAAAACTCCAGGTCCTTATTGGTTAATTGCCAGCTCCTACAAATTGTTTGGCATTAGTGAAACAAGCGTGCGCCTACCAAGTATGATTTTGGGGATCTTCAGCGTCATACTTATCTATGAAATCGGGAAAATTCTACTTAATCAAAAAATTGCTTGGTTAGCCGCAGCAATTTTGAGCTTGGAATTTCTCTGGTTGCAATATTGTCGTTTAGGCACACCTGACGTACCAATGATTTTTTTGGTACTTTTAGCAATTTTTTGTTTATTAAAAGCAGAAATAAATCCTAAATTTCGCTACTTTCATAGCTTGATTGTCGGTATTTGTTTCGGTTTAGGTTTCTTAGTTAGAAGCTTTATGATTTTTTTGCCAATGATGGCTTTGTTACCTTATCTGATTTGGGAACATCGCCGTCATCATCACCTCGGAAACCCCACCTTATATATCGGCTTTTTAGTAGGTCTAACTCCCACCTTTGTTTGGCTCTGGTTGAGCTTTTCGCGCTACGGCAATGATAGTATTGCAGAATTACTCAATTTTGTATTTCGTTTAGGTTCTCACGATCGCGGTGACAAGGGAATTTTATTCTATTTATGGAATGTTCCCATCAAAGCCTTTCCTTGGTTTTTTTTCAGTCTTTTAGGTTTATTTTTAGCTTGCCGTCGTCCCATTCCTCGCTACCATCTCATATTAGTTGGCTTTCCACTGACCTTATTTGTCGAAATTAGTCTTTTCTCGACTCGTTTACCTCACTACAGTCTTTTACTGTATCCCTTCATTGCCATGCTTGCAGCTGTAGGGTTAGATTGGCTGGGTAAGATTTTTAGATGGGGAGATGGGGAGTTGGGAAGAACCATCACTCCATCACCCCATCTTAGGAAAATCACTCGGAATCTCAGCTATATTTTTGGTATACTGGGCATTTTGTTGTTGCTAGCAGGTGCGATCGCCCTAATTGGGGGTAGTGGTGACATCCGCAGATATGCAACTCTAGCCTTAGCTTTAGGTAGTGGTTGGTTGATTTTGCCCTTGGTGTGGCTCGGTCGTTACCGCTTTGATCGCAATTTTCTCAGCCCTAATTATTGGCTTGCTGGTTGGTTGATCCCAGCATGGCTTGCTTTAGCTGTGGCTGGTAGTCACGGCTTGCTGAGTGACTACAATCCAGACATCAGAACTTTTCTAGCACAGCCTGCGATCGCCCAAGTTTTGCAAAACAACCCTATCCACTTTGTCAAAGTTGGCGGAAAAACTGGAGTGTTACTTGATTTCTACACCCCTCACCACGGAAAGGACGCAGACACAATCTCCGAACTCCCAGCTTATAGCTACGCTTGGGTCTGTGCGAAACCAGAAACCGCTTTATCTACACCCCATCGCCTCCTCGGTGCAGTACAAAAATACCGATTAATTCAAGTCCTGCCACACTAGCCTGTTAGATACAACATATCATCAGTTCGTAACGAAATGTTTGCACCAAGACTCCGTGACCCTTTGCAACCCTCTGCTTTGGGGAAAAGACTTTGTGCAAATTAAATGCGCAACAGCCTAACTTAGTTAATCTAAGTTAACTTTGCGTTCATTGAGTTATGGGATAATAATAGTAACTCGCTCAAATTTCAAAAAACAGAATGTAAATACGCCAATGGAATGTTGTTTGGCTTAGACCTTCAAGCCAAAGGGTGGGTAATTGAGAAATTCCATAAAGACCACGAGGAATTAATTAACATTCTCTCGACGGTTTTCATGTATTGAATTACTGCCGTTGTTAAACTCTTGGGTGGTACATGCAACAGAGGCGGATGAGGCAAATTCCTCCTTTAGTTTTTCCCTTTGAGGTCATTAAACCCAATGGAAACGTGCTCTCCGTAGTTTTCGGTGGGGATGACAACGATCCCCTCGGAGACTCATGCATTCCTTATCAGATGCGACAATCTCATCGCCATATCCGGCGGGAACTAGAACAGAAATTAGAAGAATTCCGTTGGCTTTTAATTGTTGGGAGAACAGGAACGGGAAAAACACGAGAAGCAGCAGAATTAGCCCAACTTTATAACCGAGAAGGATGGACAGTTCTGTGGTTAAAATCAGACGCGTGGATAGATGAACCAACGAAAGAACAGCTGCAAAAGATTGGCACTAATCGCAAGTTGCTGTTTTTTCTTGACGATCTCAATCAAAGGATGCGTAGCCCATACCCAAAACCAGTGAAATCTGAGTTAGCCCCTTTAATGTTACCCCTGCAAGAACAACTGGGGCGAGTTTTAAAGGTTTACGAAAAGTTCTACGGTCAAGCAAAAGTGCGAGTCATCGCCACCGCCAGGAATGAAAGAGACTCAGAAATCTTAGGAGAACCGAGCGAATGGGAAAAACTGCAATGGGAGAGATTCTATCAACAGTGGTGGCGGCGTTTCGAGGTCTACGAATTACCAGAGCCTGAAAAAGAAGCAATTGTTCAGTTATTGAGTGAGACTGTTTCCCGAATTCAAATAGATAGCAAAGAAGAAGATTATTCACTCATCGCTGAGAAAAATAACAACACATTTACAAATGTGGTTGAGAACCTGCGTCGATTCAGAAATAGAGGTTTGCCCTTAACATCTAATAATTACATTGAATCTAGCAAGTCTCTCTGGACAAAGTATTACACAGATGCAGTCAAAAAATATTCTGCTAGCCGATATATTTACGACGCAGTAGACTTGCTGCAGCAACTTCATATCTCGCTGGAGCGATTCATCCTAGAACCAACTACGCTATTAATAGCGGGAGGGAACTTTTGGCAACAGTTGTGGTTTCGCTGGCAAATTCCTAAAGCACTAAATTATTTGATTGCAACTGAACGCATTCTCAGTCCCCGCAAAGGGCAGATTGAAGCCAAAGGCAAGCAACTAGAGGCTGGTGAATATATTGATCCCCTGTCCTCCTTGGTTTTGGAAATTGCAGATAGATACCCTCAGAAAATTCTGGGTTTGCTCCTTGGTTTTGGCTGGCAACTGTTAAATTTAAATCGCCCACAAGCAGCCTTAACTTGTTTCCACAAACTGGTCGATTTCTTCCCTGAAATCTCTGAGATTTGGTTTTACCATGGTGTTGCACTATACTTATTAGGGC
>JANZYY010000482.1 GCA_026419705.1 Fischerella sp. | reverse complement strand
AGATGTGTATAAGAGACAGGGCTGAAAACGGGTTGCAATTTAATTAACACCCAAGCACCACTCGCAACTACCACTGAGTTCCGCAAGATTGTGCTGGGAATAGGTCCTTCCATCGCCTCATCCAACCACAAATGCAAGGGGAACTGGGCGCACTTACCCATCGGTCCTGCAACTAGCGCCAAACCTACTAGTGTCATCAGTGTTGGGTTGACGTTAGCAGTAGCCGCCCATTGGGCTAATTCGGTATAATTCCAAGTCCCTGCTAGGGGCCAAATTGCCAATACTCCCATCAGCAGGAATAAGTCTCCCACCCGTTTAGTTAAGAATGCATCTCTTGCACCCGTAACTACCAGAGGTTGGCTAAACCAAAACCCAACTAACAGGTAAGTTCCTAGAGTTAAGGCTTCCAGAATTACATAGCTGAAGAACAAGTTGTTGCACAGGGAAAGAGCACACAATCCGGCTTCAAATATTCCCAACAGAGAATAAAATCGTGCCCAACCCCAATCCATCTCCATGTAACCAATAGCGAAAATTTGCGCTAGCAAATTTAAGCCAGTCACAACGATCATTGCACCAACGCTGACTGAGGAGATTTCTAAAGCTATGGTCAGGTCTAAACCCGCAGTGCTCAACCAAGGTATAAATACTTGATAGGCGGGCTGATTCCAAATCGCTAGGAATGCCGAAGCTGCATGAACAAATGCGATAAATGTCATGATTAAATTAACATAACCCGCAGGCCTTGGCCCTGTGCGCCTGATTAGTCCCGGCGACCAAGGGACTGCTGAAAGCGCGCCGATCAGGGCATATAAAGGTACTAACCACACGGTCTCAAGCAGGAACTGAGCCATTAACTCACCTCTAGATTTGCAGCAAAACAAAGAGCGGTTGCCAGAATACAACCGTTGCTTCCAAGCAACGTAGGTATGAAAATGAAAGCAAATTTAAGTTTTGTTTAATCTTATTCAAATATAGATTAGCTTTATATTTCTCAAAATGGAATAATTTGGTATAGATGATTAAGCGATACTTTCTCTAAGAAATTCTTATATATTTGGTTTCAATAGATACTATTACGTTAAATCTATGTTCCATCTCATCTTTCAACACAAATTTTATATCTCTGTTCTCTTGTTTCCTCTGCGTTCTCTGTGTCCTTTGCGGTTTATTCCAAAAATGTCAAGTAGAGACGCGAAATTACCCTGCGAGAACGCCTGCGGTGTTACGGGTCTCTACAGCCAACGAAAAATCGGTCTTTTCAGGAACAAAACTGGGTTTTTGGGATTACTGAATTGATGTTCTAGCTTGGTGTCGTCGCCTTCGCAAACGCAGAAAGCCAATGCAAGATACCAATTATCTTGCACTTTTAACAGGCAGATCAACCTTGACAGCTCGATGAAAACCTCGACGATGAGTCTTGGAACCTCAAGAATGAGTCTTGGAACCTGAATCACGAGTCTTCAAACCTCAACGATGAGCCTTTAAGGTTCAACACTGGTTTGGGTATCGCTAAACTGGAAGTAATCATATTTGTCTACCCTAAAGGGTATAAATTTTTTCACAAGGTCAAGATGGCTTTCAGTAGCTACAAAACTATCGGTGAAGTTCTCAAAGCCTTTCAGATTACCTACACTGAAGCGAACTTTGTTGTCGAAACTCCATTTGATATCCCTGATTACTTCCGAGAAGACTTGCAAACAGTAATGCGGGAAGGAGTAGTTGACAATTCAGAGTTTGCTATTTGTGAAAATTTGATCTACCCAGTTTTAAAGGAAGTTTGGAAGCGCTATAGTAGCAAATTTATTTTGTGGAGCCACCAGTCTCTCAACTATGATGAAAAGTTATCGGCTTTTCCTGAATATATTCTGGCGAAGAGATCGCCTCTAGGAAAAGTTGTATTTGACAAGCCCTACTTTATTTTAGTAGAAGCAAAGCAGGATAATTTTGAAGCTGGTTGGGCGCAATGCCTAGCAGAAATGATTGTTGCTCAAAAACTGAATGGGGAAGAGCAAATAACTGTATTTGGTATTGTTTCTAATGGCGATCGCTGGCAATTTGGCAAGCTGAAAGGAGAAGGATTTACTAAAAATATAACATTTTACACGATTCAGGAGCTGGATAAACTCTTTGCTGCTGTTAATTATGTCTTTCAACAGTGTGAGTTGCAACTCAACCGTTTGCTAGCTGCTTAATCTCAGGTCAACTACTAGTAGAACTTTGCGTCACCATCGATACCGGTTGCTCGACTTCACTGATGGGAGCAGGTTTCATTTCTCCGCGAAAGTCTAAGATTTGGACTATAAGTAGGTAGGCGATCGCTAGTACGATCGAAATGAAGCCTGTAATAATTGCAACGATTTTTGAGCGACTCATCAGTATTACCTACGTTGCCAGCGGTCATGCTGTGTCTATATTTCGATAGCTACAGTCTAAGTAGAACAGTGCAAAAAAACCGTAGACGCGGAGCGGCTTCTCGAAGAGTAGTATGTAACGGAAAGTAAAGTTGCCCAAAAAGCTCTTCCCTTCTGCCCTCTGCCCTCTGCCTTATCATAACGACAATTTTCAACACCGGCCTACTTATACTAAAATGGCAAGCCTAATTTTCTTTGCTGGTTCGACCAATTATCTACTATAGAGCTGATAAACTTGCGAGTCAAGAGAACATAACAAGCTATTCTTTCACACTGACGAAAGCCACAAATATGTTGCACGAAATTATAAATTGCTTTTCTACTCTTCTTCCTAAAGTCTGGATAGGTAATTAAAACTTCTTCTATAAATTTCAAGTATAATTCATAATATTCATGCTTCAAAGCCTCTCTAGCCAGATCAAAATAGCATTGAGCTATAGCACAACGATATTTATTGGAAAGTTTATTCAATTGCAGTAGCTTCTTTTCTGCCTTTTTTAATACTATATTGTGAGATTGAATCCAACGGCTTTTCGAGGAACTGGAGACTGTGATATTACCATAGCGTCTGTAAACTGAATAGCAACCTGGTTGATATACGACTTTTGCACCATTGATGACGACTGATAAGAAAAAATCTCTATCTTGTGCAACGGCTAATTCTTCATCCCAGCCATCACTTTTTTCTACAGCCGCTCTTGTGTAGAGTAAAGAAGCAACAGCAGTCCACCAATTTGCTAGTAGGGATTCAAGAATATCTACTTGCTCTCCGGGAATTTGAATTTTATCCAAGTAAGTTGTTCCGTCAGGTAAATGATACTTATATCTCCAATCACCGTAAACAACATCCGCTCCCATGTTTTCTAAAAAGTGTACTTGCCTTTCGATTTTTTCAGGTAAGATATAGTCATCTGCATCCAAGTACTGAATATAATCTCCCTTTGATAAAGCCAAAGCTAAATTTCTGGCATGATTCCCTCCTTTATGGGGTAAGCTTTTCCAAATAACTTTATTGCCGTAACTTTTAATAATCTCTAAGGAATTGTCAGTTGAACCATCATCAATGACAATAATTTCGATATTGGGATAGGTTTGTTGCAAGCAGCTATCTATTGCTTCTGCTAACCATCTCTCTGCGTTAAAACAAGGTATAATTACCGAAACCAGCTTTGACATTTGGGTTTTCCTTAAATGTAAAAACAATGGTTGTACAACCCTCAGATGGAGTTGCTACTTTGATTCCGATCAACAGAAAATTTCCCTATTAATTTTTCAGCGTTGCAGAGACAGCAGCATGAATTTATTTCCTATTACAAATACAAAATTAAATTCTTAGTGTCTTGGTGATTTAGTGGTTCAATCTCAGCTTCGGTAAATTCCGAAGTGTCTACATCCCGCTGTTTGTACAAGGCCAATTTTTAATTAAGCCGGTCAAGCTATTCGCTTCAAAACCAGAATTGGATCTAGTCGCATCGCCCAAAATAAACTAGTCAAAGCTGCACCTTTTTGACCAAGTTTGTAAGACATGCGAGCGTGTTCGTAGACAAAGTTAGCAAACGCCTTTGGATGTGTTTTGAAAAGTGATTTGTGCTTGTTTACAAGACGTTGAAAACTTTCTTGACGTAGCTTTGGATCCCGCGATATTCGTTCCCCTTCATGGGAATAGAGTTGGTAAGTTATAATTGGTAAACCGATAATTGAGCAGACTGGATTGAGGCGCAGAAACAGTTCGGAGTGGACACGAGAGCGAAAGGTTTCATCCCAGCCACCTATTTGCTGTATCACCTGGCGTTCTACAACCAGTGTTTGTTTGGTATGGTAAGAATAGCCAGGTTCGAGGTTCTCCAAGGAGAAATGGGCGCCGCGCGGACGCAGTGGAGGTGGTAAGCGCTTTTTTTTTAGTTGACCTTGGGAGTTGACTACTTGTATC
>JANZYY010000481.1 GCA_026419705.1 Fischerella sp. | reverse complement strand
GCGGATAGCGATTCATTGCATCTGCACTCAACCCCACCCGTTCTAACAGATAAGCCGCGCGTTCTCGCCTTGCTTGCTTTGTCTTGCCAATAGAGTGAATCACTAACGGTTCCATAACTGCATCTCCCACCTTCATGCGGGGATCGAGGGAACTAAAGGGGTTTTGGAAGACAATTTGGATTTCCCGGCGCAGTTTTTGCAACGCCTCTCCTTTGAGGGTGGTGATGTTTCGCCCCTCAAAGATGATTTGACCGCCCATCGGCTCAATCAATCGCAGCAAAGTTCTGCCCAGAGTGGTTTTGCCACAACCAGACCCTCCTACCA
>JANZYY010000480.1 GCA_026419705.1 Fischerella sp. | reverse complement strand
TTGCCGTACTACTGTTAGCGCTGAGTAACTCACACCAGCAGTACCTTCGCCAGGATGGGTAGAATCACCAACTAACCACAGACCTTTGATAGGTGTACGATTGGCGAAACCGAAAGGACCGAATGTAGCTATTCTTTGACCAATACCACCAACAATGCCTCGATCGCGAGCTGTAAAACGAGCAAAGGTACGTGGTGTAGCGGCTTCTACATGTAGAATAGTTTCTGATTTTAAGTAAAAGTAGTTTGCAAGACGAGCGATCGCATCTTCTGTATACTTTTGCTTTAACCCCTTGTAATCCTCTGTATGCCACCAAGGCTTGGGATCTACGAAGGAAGATGCAATAATCGTACCCTTTCCGGCGGGAGCACGACCATCACCAGCATAGCTAACAGATACGAATAGGGAATTATTTTCGCCAATCGGACCATTGGCGTCGTACATAAACTGTAAGTGAGGGGGACATCCAGGCGGAATCGCACTTTCATCGACACCCAAATAGATTACAAATGCGCTCGATGCTGGTGGTAGTTTTTCCACACGCCTTTTATACCCAGGAGGAGCTTGATCGCCGAGCAATTGTATTAGATTCTGTACTGTGACATTAGCTACCACGTGGTCTGCTGATTCTGTCCATACTTCCCCTGTTTTTTGGTTGCGAATCACCACAGCAGTAGCTTTACCATGCTCGATCTTAATTTTTTCAACAGTATGGCGCATTAATAATTTACCGCCATCTCTTTCTAATGCTTGTACTAGGCGATCGCTAAGTACTTGCATGCTACCTTGAAGATGAAACAATCCTTGCGGTTCCTGCGAAACACTCAACGCCGTTGCTGCGTAAAGTAATGCTGTCTCCTCTGCATTTACCTGGGAATACAACTTCAGTTGCAAATCCAAAAAGGTCCGCAAACGACGATCGTTTGCTAGTTTATAGGCACGCAAAGCATCCCCTACCGTAAACAAGGTGTAAGGTAAGGTAATTAATGTACCGGGACGCACCGCTTTGGTTAGCTGCAACAAATCCCAAATGTCACGCGGCGGTAGTACAGGCTCGCGTGCTTGAAATTCCCAACTCGCTTTGAATAGTGCTGCGATTAATTGCCAAAACGGTTCGCTACCAGGGAACTGTCGCTGACGTTCTTCTCGCCATTTTTGGGGATGGCGCCAAACATTGATGGGTGTATCTTCTCCAGGTAAGTACACCGCACAAGCCGGATCGCATGGCGTCGCAGGTGGTGGGTCAATTTCTAATTCTGAGAAAATTCGCTGATGAATTCCCCCTGGTTCCAAACCTGCTACCTGGGTTGCACCGACATCAAAAGTGAAGCCTTTGCGTTTAAAGGTAGAAGCACAACCTCCAGGTACTAAAGCTTGATCCAAGATTAAGACTCCATAACCTCTTTTGGCTAATAAAGCTCCAGCGGTGAGTCCGCCGATTCCCGCACCAATAACGATAACGCGGGGTTTGTTTTTGCCAACACGATGATTTGGTATTGACATTACGACATGATTTTTTATTAATTATTATTTATATTTTACAAATCTTTACCATATGCAAGGAATTGGGGTTAAGCTGTCCGGTTCACCCCACAACAGAATTTGCGTGATGGCTGTTGGTGGTTAGTGGTTAGTTGTTGGTGGTTGGTGGTTGGTCATCACCCCATCTCCCCATGAGTATTATTTCCTTTACAAAAAGACATAATTAGATAAAATTAGGTAAAGCAATTTTGCAGTTGTGTCAAACAAAGGCGTCAGCGATCCCATGCAGCTGAAACTTAGTGCATCTCGGCTTTCCTTCACTTTTCTACTGTTAATCGCGCCCTTTTTCCTGTGGGGTACAGCAATGGTGGCGATGAAAGGAGTGATATCTCACACTACCCCATTATTTATGGCAGGAGTGCGGATAGTCCCAGCAGGAGTGCTGATTTTACTCGCAGCTGCTGCTATGGGTAGACCGCAGCCCAAGGGTTGGGCTGCATGGCTGTGGATTGCTTTATTTGCCCTAGTAGATGGGGCATTATTTCAAGGCTTTTTAGCAGAAGGACTAGTCAAAACAGGTGCTGGCTTGGGATCGGTAATGATTGATTCTCAGCCCCTGGCGGTGGCTTTGATGTCTAGTTGGTTGTTTCAGGAAAGAATAGGCTTGTGGGGATGGCTAGGACTTTTACTGGGAGTTACAGGCATTAGCTTAATTGGTTTACCCGAAGAGTGGATTTTAAGCCTTGTATCTAATCATATTTTCCCACTCTCAGACGCGTCACCTCTGGTCTCTATATCTCTTGCTAGTGGAGAATGGTTAATGCTTTTAGCTGCACTGAGTATGGCAGTGGGAACGATAACTATCCGGTTTGTTAGCCGTCATGCAGATCCTGTGATGGCAACTGGATGGCATATGATTTTGGGCGGTTTGCCCCTATGGGGGATTTCATCAGCTTTAGAATTCCAGCAATGGCAGAATTTAACACCATCTGATTGGATGGCTTTGGCATACGCTACGGTATTTGGTAGTGCGATCGCCTATGCATTATTTTTCTATTTTGCCTCCAGTGGCAATCTCACTAGTCTTAGTGCTCTGACTTTCCTCACCCCCGTATTTGCCCTACTATTTGGCAATTTGCTGCTTCAGGAAGTCCTCAGTCCCTGGCAGTGGGTAGGAGTCGGTCTGACTTTAATTAGCATTTATTTAATTAACCAGCGCCATACTTTGGCTGGTGTAGACAAAGATGTGAGTATAACACAAACAAAAACTACCATACAGCAGCAACCTGTTTTGGAAGGTTCCGCTAAGAAGATTCACCCCATCACCGTACCCGTCAGAGAATCGGAGCCTGACATTTTACCATAATAGTTTCAGTGGGTAGTTTGTGTTTGTTTATAAATCAAAGTAAAGGCAGAAGGGAAGCCAGGCGCTGTCAAGTGGGACTGAGATTATAGACGCTTTCTACCTTGACAGGTGGTGCAAGATGTCATTCTTTCTTTCAGTGGGCTTCATACTCCCATACAGTTCAGTTAGCAAAACGTGATTCTTGAAGATTCCCCTAAATCCGCCTCACAAAGGTGAACTTCAAGACTCCAATTCCTCCCAATTCATCGGTGGTTAAGAGAGATCGAAGCCTTAACTCAACTGTATTGCTGTATACCCACAGTTGAAGTTTTGATTGATACTTCAAACCCCACAGGGCGATCGCTGTTATTTTAGTGCCATCATTTCCGAAAACTGTAAACCATTACACAAACTTGTCCCGTCTGTTTCCCTGGTCGCCAAATGCGTCAGACCGAGCGTCAAACGAGATAAGAGCTGATAGTGGATGCAAATATTTCTCTGTGAAGTTATCGTGGTATCGATGAATTTCACGCATATTCTGGCTAAAACTTGTATATGAGGCTATGCCGTT
This sequence comes from Fischerella sp., assembly GCA_026419705.1. GTDB lineage: Bacteria > Cyanobacteriota > Cyanobacteriia > Cyanobacteriales > Nostocaceae > PCC9605. The sequence continues at coordinate 1,013 of JANZYY010000480.1, read as the reverse complement.
ACTCTATCACGCTGATTGTCTGTTTTACTTCTTTGAATTTAGACTACAGTTGTGCAATCACAGCCACACCACAGTCGGTCTCCCTAATTTTAGAACTTGCTCAAGCCGATTCTACAAATCTCGATCGGCAGTTCATCATTCTCAAACTAGGTAGCACAGGGAATGAAGTGAAGATATTACAAACCCAGCTCAAGCAGCTAGGATACTACGATAATGTTATCGATGGACACTACGGTCCAACTACACGTAATGCTGTCTTGAAGTTTCAGCAAGACCAAGGTTTAGTGGCGAATGGCATTGCTGGTACGCAAACCCAGAACTTGCTGCAAACGGAAGTAGAAAAAAAGCTTAGTCCTACCAATCCTACTTCACAACCGACTACAAGTAACAAAAATAACAAACAATCCCAAGGACGTGGTTTAGTATGGTGGTTGCTAATCGCGATCGGTATTTTGGGAAGTGTAGGTGCGTTGCTATACTTCCTAAAATTGTTTAGCAAAGCGAAAAAAGTTTTACCTCCACAGGACACATCACTGAAAACTACTGCTCAAACCGACACCCAGCAAGTCAAGCCACCCTTACAAGAGTTAGACCACACTCAGCCTCGTCTGACTAATTTACAAGCTGCTACCACATCACAATCTCCAAAATTACTCCCGCCAACAACCACTTCTCGTCTCGCTAAAGTTAACATCATTGACGAGTTGATCAAAGACTTAAGCAGTCCCGATCCAACAAAGCGGCGCAAGGCGATTTGGGATTTGGGTCAACAGGGAGACTCACGAGCTATTCAGCCATTAGTGGATCTGATGATAGATGCGGATTCTCAACAGCGCAGCTTAATTTTGGCTGCTTTAGCAGAAATTGGTATCCGCACGCTCAAACCGATGAATCAGGCTTTAGCGATGTCCTTGCAACATGAAAGCCCGCAAGTACGGCAAAATGCTATCCGTGACTTAACTCGTATTTATGACATGATGGCTCAGATCAGCCAAATGTTATGTCATGCTGTG
>JANZYY010000479.1:4106-4428 GCA_026419705.1 Fischerella sp. | reverse complement strand
CCCGCAGGCCGACCTGGCCACCGATGCGCTGTGCGTGCTGCGCCGGCCCAGTCCCTGGCACAAGGCGCTCTTCCGCAGTCGCACAGCCGTTGAGCGCACGAACAGCCGCACCAAACTGACCTTCAATCTCAAGTACCACAAGAATCGAGGCTGGAACGCGGTTGAACACTGCGAGCTGTTCGCCGCCATCGCCATGCTAACGGTCGCCTGGGTTGCCGTCAAGACCGGCCATCCCGACAAGATCCGCTCGGCCTGGACCTGGGTCAGCCTGAACTGGAGGCTGACCGCTGCCTGATCGCCTGCACCCGGCAAGCGCCTGCTT
>JANZYY010000479.1:0-4096 GCA_026419705.1 Fischerella sp. | reverse complement strand
CCCCGGCCCGGCCCACGCGAGGGCGCCGACATCGGAGGCTCGTCGAGACCCTCCCAATGACTGGGGAAGCGGGCGTCAGGAAGCCACAACACTGGATTGTTAAACTGCTACCCCATCACGACAAGGGGGGCTATGAAACACTCTGCTTTCCGATACTGATTGTTAGCAGTCTGTAGCCACAATGATACCTTCTATCACATTTAGTAACTCCGCAATGAAGATTTCAACGGTAAACACAACTCGCCACGTGGCTGTGGGGACAATCCAAAAACTGGTGGACTACCTGCAGATGTATAGCTTCACCACCAGCAAGCACGCTAGCACAGTTGAGCGGATGCCATTGAGTGCATTAACGAGAATATTGCGCTCTCCTATTTTAATGCGTCAAGTTGGATTTCCAGAGGCTCAATATCAGGATATACCAGTATAAAAGATTCAGTATCGGGTTTTTCAAACACCAACTCACCGCTATAAGTCCTTCCAGGCATCATCTCGATGTTGCTGTCAAATATTCCGCGCATCTCTATCACTTTATACTTACCGTCCAACGTTTCCAAATAAATATTATCGCTTCTCGGCCTATCCGAGTGCCAATTCAACACCCTATCAATAGTGCGTTCCAGGGAGAATTTAATAGCAAGTGTCTCTTGCGTTATTTCAAATCCTACGACTTTAAAACTCAAGGCTATATTGGCTTTATTATTGGCCAAAATTGGTTCGTCTAGTCTAATGATAGTAGATCGGCTAGTCGGCGTAGGTTTCACCGATGGGGTGGGTGTCGCTTCAGCAATTGATACTACTTCCTGTTTATCCAAAGGAAAGCAGATATTGCTTATTTCAAAATACCTACCGTAATTGAAACCGAAGCAGTACCTTGACGCTTTACTGGCGATGACATCGTTAAATGTAATAAAGCCTGAGACTATAGTGCCATACCTACCTTTTATTTCCAAGTCACGTAAATAGTGACCAGATACCTCACCTTGCCCTCCGGCGAAAAAACCACCAAAACTATTGGCAGGTATGACCTTTTTAAGCCAGTGTGGGCTTATATACACGGAATCTGGTTTCTCAACAGTGATGGTACAGCGAAATAAACACAAAGGATTTACCTGTTCAACCACTGCTGGGCTAATAATTTCCATGTTTAGGTCTAGTCTTAACGAACCATCTGCATATAAAGTCATTCTAGTCAGAACCATACGCAAATTAGTAGGAGCACCGACCTTTTCGTCAGACTGGTATCCACTAACAACAAAATTCAAACCCTCACCTCTTGAGAGACCACCGTTTGTAATTACATCCGTTGCTAATCCAACAATTTCAACTATATGCTCGTTGAATTTGTTTTCATTTGTATTCTGCAGGTGTACGAGAAGATCCCACGCATCTTGCCATTTTTCTTGTTCGACAGCTTCCCTTGCTAATTGAAAATATGCCTCTGCTAAAAGTTCATCAGCATCACTATATGCAGTTCTTTCGTAATTGGGGTAAAGTCTAATCAGCCAAGTAAACTGGGAGCGCGCAACTTCCCACTCCTGGTTGCCCATAGCCTTGATACCTGTTTGATAAAGCCTTGTTACTTGCTGGGGAATTGCTTTGCTGAGACTATAAGCTGTTATTAGCGCTATGATAACTATTACTGCTGACGTAAAAACGCCACGGTTCGCCTGCTTTACACGTTTGAATACCCGGTAATTCCCAATAGCGGCTCCGACAGATGCTATTAACAGAGTAGGATAGCAAGCTGGTACCGGATAGTCTGCCAGTGCTGACAGGATAATGAAAAGCAATTGAGACACAATATACACAGGTACCACCAACAGTATTAAAATTATTAATGAAATTATTAACTCCATAGCTTCTACCCAGTGTTTGATTTTTGCTCCCAGATACTTTCCACTACATCAACAATTACCAACGTCGTCTTCTTTACCGATTCCTCAGTAACAGAGTCATACCCGCGTACATCACGATACCGAAACCCAGAACCCAACTCATTAACCTCACGTTGAGAAAAGCGATGGACACAACCACCCACCCAGTTACACCCCACAAAACACCAAACTTCAGCATTTCCCAAATCCAAGCCTTGTAAGGAAAACTCGCCCGACTGGTAACCGATATGCTGATCGGCCGAGCTCGACTATCGCTGGTGGGGGTAATAGTAATTTTTGCTTGATTGTGTCCCCCTCCTAGTTCAGAAGGATCAACCCATACGGTTATGGCAGTTGCCATAACAGGAGGTATAATAGATATCCTTTGCGGAGTAATCCTTAGCCATCCAGCATCTGTGGCGACTTCGGCGCTAATATAACCGCGTCTTGTGCTATTTTCGATGACAACAACCTTTTTTGGAGGCGAAACTATTGGCTCTACACGCCCAAAATCCAGAGTTGGACTAGCCTGTAATACTGGGCGGGGGAGGTCTATACCAAGCGCAGTGGCAAGGTCCTGAGCAAAAACTTCAAGCGCCAAATCTAAATTGCCTTTATGTTTGGCGAGAGCATTTTGAGCGAGCCTGGCTAAGTCAGCTCGCCCTATACCTCCAAGCCATTGTTCAAAGTATCCCTTTTCTAGGCACTCCCGGCTTACTTGCCAATGAACATCAATCAACCGAACCAATTCCTGCGGCGTTGTAGCTTTCGTTTTGCCATCAGGAAAAATGAATGAGGTTTGTCCTCCCGTAACAACCGTAACCACGCCGCTCACATACGGCGATATTCCCGGCATAGGTTGTTGCGTTGGCCATCTTTCGCACCAAGGACATTCTTTCAAGTGGTTAGAGTGCCAGTGCAAATAATTCTGCTTGCATTGCACCAGGGCGCTCTCGGCCTCACTTAGCGCATCAATCCATTCACGCGCTGTGGGGCGCGCTGAAGGGTCCTTGTGTCCATCTACAAAGCAACGAAGGAACAATTTTTGTAGACGGGGATAAAGTATTGTAAAGTCGGGTGCGCCTGGCGGAGGTTTAAAATCGCGATTCTGGCTATGATATGGAAAAACGCCGTTTTTGATACAGTACAGGCAGAAATTGCCGCCCATAATTGAGCGTGTTGGGTCTTTCGGTGCACCGGTAAATGGGTGAAATCCCTCCATCAGCAGTTGGAAAATGATTACTGCTAATCCAAAAGCGTCATGGTGAGAACTACGATCTATGGCATCTAACTGCACCCCCTGTAACTCTGGAGGGGTGTATTCCGGCATGCCAACCGGACAGCGATATACATGCCCCCTTACATCACGCACTTGAAAAGAATCGGTATCTACCAAGGTGACCAATGCACTTGTTGTGACCAGTACGTTTTTCGGATTGATATCACCCATCACATAACCGCGCGCATGCAATGCGTTGAGAGCAATAGCGAGATTCTTGGCTGTGCGGTGCAAGTACTGCCAGCTAAATTCTGCGTATTTCTCTGCGCGCGATTGAGGATTGTATACCTCATAAATGTTTGGGCTTTGGCTGATACGCGGCATAATATAGCCCGCAAATTGCTGTTTCTCGTAAAGCAAATCAACAGGCCAGGCAATTGAGACATGCGGGGGAGAGAGACGGCGTGTGTCATCTTGGGGAGGATTTGCGACCATCGCCAGCAACTTTCGCTCTCTCTCGGGAGTACGACGAGATGCTTGATAAACCTTGGCAACTAGCTCGGGTTGACCGATGATTTCGTATACTGCACCTTCACCACCGCTGCCTAATTCTCGTCCGAGCATAACAACCTGTTGATTTGGGGTAGTATAACTCATGGCCATCTATCCTCTAAACCAATACTCCGTTGCAAGGGTTCGATATCCACTACAATAAACGGTCTTGGCAAGAAAAATGTTTGCCGATGACAATCAGCGTTTTGTCATCATCAGTTCTAGCGCACACACGCTCTGAACCCAGAAATTCTGCTAGTTGGCGCGAGGCCTCAGCAGAATCGAGTGATTTAGTCACAGCGTCAAAAAAGGGCGCAAAGAACGGTCTGAAAGGCGTACCCGCTGCTAAATTTAGAGACAAGTTCTGCAAACCGTCCGTCAGCAAAGCCACCGCTTTGACAGATGATTGACAGGCCGAAAAATGTGCAAGGGTTAAAGCGTCCGGTGC
>JANZYY010000478.1 GCA_026419705.1 Fischerella sp. | reverse complement strand
GCGATCGCACCCATCGCCAGTTCTTTGTGATGTGGTACACCAAGTTTTCTGACTATGCAAACGTCTAAAGGAACATTTAATGCCTTTGCTACTTCAAACGCTACTGGCACGCCACCACGAGGTAAAGCTACAACGATAACATCTTGGCGGTTAGCATAAGCTGATAGCTTTCTGGCTAACATTTGACCTGCTTGTGTGCGATCTCGGAAGATTGTTGCCATCAATCTCACCTCCTTTGTTTCACTTCTGACTCACCAAAATTTTTGCGTCTTAACCAGGGTCAATGAGTATTTCTAAATTTCACTAGGAGTGTAGGATATAAGGGAGTTGCTGACCGTTTAAAAACCATGTAGAGAAGCGATATATTGGGTCTTAAGTACCAGAGACTCTTTTTTGATGATTGGTTTGGTATTTTACGTTCATTTATTGTCCACTTACTTAATTTCCCTCACACCTTTACACTCTCATGTCCTTTACTCTGGTGAAGAAACAGGATTAACAGGAATAACCTTGTCTAAAGCTTCCTGTCAATCCTGCCTTCTAAACCCCTGTTCTAATCTCTATCAAGGTTTGTGTTTGTCACTTTTGGATGGAAATTACCAAAAAAAAATGGCGATGAATTGAGTCCACGAAGAAGCTAATCTAACTTGACTTTGACAATTTTTTTCTTCGCTTCTTCAGCTTTAGGCAAAGTCAGACGTAAAATGCCGTGTTTGTATTCAGCCGTAACTTTATCGTTTTGAATATGAACTGGTAGAGGAATAACCCGTTCAAACATACCGTAGTGGAATTCAGAACGTAACATGCCCTTTTCTTCTATCCTGGCTTCAGACTTGCGATCGCCACGGATAGAAACACTATCTTCACTAACTTCTACGTGCAAATCTTTAGCTTCCATTCCCGGAATTTCGAGTTTGAGGATCACTGCTTGATCTGTTTCCTCCATTTCTACAGAAGGAACAAACCCAAGTCCAAAAACTTCGCGGTCGACAGTAGGCATCAGTCGGTCGAATATGCGATTCATCCGCTGCTGCATACGCTCAATTTCCCGCATGGGTTGCCAACTGAAAGGTTCCCAAAGATCGATATCCTGGAAGGGTTCCCAACGAGTAATTGCCATAATCGTTGCCTCCGATAATTATTATTAATTCAAACTCGATATTTCAACTTCTCAGAGGAATGGCAAACTGTTTTTGCCAAGAATAAAGATTCTATCTCATTTTTACGATAGAAAGAAAATGTGAGGAACTTGTGAAGAAGTTTGTTGTTCGATATTTGTTGTTTGGTTTTTTTTATAACTAAACTCTTGCAATCAACCAACCACTCACCACTAACCACCCACTAACTACCATCAACCCACTCAATGGTGTTTGCCAATTAACCTAACAGTGCTGGCTTGGGGTCCTTTGTCACCTTGGGAATAGGAAAAACGAACTTCGTCTCCTAGCTGCAACTTTTCAAAATTACCATTGCAGATACTGTTTTTGTGAAAATATACTTCGTCACCATCAGCTGTTTCGATGAAGCCATAACCTTCTTCTGTAAATAATTTGCTAATTCGTCCATAAGGTGGTAACTCGTGTGTCTTTGTTTGATGTCGACGCACACGGACATAATCTTGCAGTTCGCGTTTTGCCGCATCAAAGGCATCGCGAATGGCTACATAGATATCTTCATAACTTTGATGTTTCGGTGGATAACGGTTTACAACCAGTTCCGCATTAGGTACGGTGAGGTCAATTCGCACGTGGTAAAGTTTACCTTTATGCTGATGCCGATGAGGCGCGTCAACTATGATTCGACAGCTGATAATCCGGTTATAGAAACGCTCTAGTTTTGCAGCATACTGGCGAATTTTTGCTTCTATTGCTTCTGATGGAGTCATGTTGTGAAAGGTGATTTGCAGTGGTAGTTGCATAATCCCTCCTCACTTAGATATTTATTACTTTCGTAAATAAGTGTTTCAGGCAATTTATCTAAGATGTGTATTTTCAATCTCTTTTTTACTCATGCTTCTGCTGAGCTGCTTGTGGGAGCATAGCTCTTACTCCTCTTCTCTAAAACTAGCTGCGAGCGTTCTATTTTGAGTTGCTTTATATGCAATAGTTACAACTTAGGGGTGAGGATATTTTTTTGAGATTTTGAATTTAGGGGATCGCACCTCTACTCTTAATTTTAATCATCGCACTAAATGCGAAAAAATGCCACAATGAAGATAAGAAATGATAAGAAACAACTATCAAAATCGACAGCTATCAAGTGTTGTCGTCCAGTTCACATGGATTCAACAGTGTTGTGGTGAATATAGTGCGATCGCCATGTGTATCCCCTGAGGATCTGTTTTTTAGCCTCTGAGATTCCCCCAAACCTTCTAAAAAAAGAAAAATACTTTAAGTTCCGCAATACACGCGGGGGATAATGGGTAGTAGGAAAACACACCTTAGCCTCCCTTAGTAAAAGTGGAAAATCATTACGCGCGCAGTGGTGGTTTTCGGCGAGGAGTAACTGTCGTGGAAATCACGACGACGCGCCTAAAAAAGTTTGGAAACCATGTGCAACCAGCGCTTCTCCGTGTAGGCACATCTCGCGGCTTCTTAGCTTTCAAGAAACAAGAAGGTTATGCTAAAGGCAAGAGAATTTAACTTGTTTGCTTCCTAGCAGGAAGGGATACGCCGCTCGCCGCTCCTTGGGCTGCTCGTCAGAAACACAAAAGAAACATAAAATAGAAACTAATATTATAATACATTTCCCAACGGCAGCTTGTGATTGAAAAGATAAGATAGTAAATATATAGCCTTGTAGGGGTAAGTAAATATGGTGAAACAGTTGAGTTCTGCTATCCATGAAGAACCCCGCAATCAGCGTGCTGTTGTTATTCCTTTAAAGCAAGAGTATTCCTTTTTGGAATGGTTGAGGGATACTGGTCGATTAATACCACGAACTGCTGAGGAATACTTTTCTTACGAGGAAGAGGAAGAAGAAGAAATAGCTGAGATTGTGGGTTACGATTCCTATGATCTTGAAGAAGAGGAAACAGAAGAAATAGATCTAGAGGAATAAACTTTCCTAGTACATTCATCGCAGGCATTTTGCCCGCACAACAATCTACAATCAGCATTAGCTTGCATGAGGATTTTGTTGTGCTTGTGCTAAACGTAAAAGTTATTGTCTAGCCAGGCGGCGTTTTTCTTTGCTATCTTGTACGCCCATGCAACAACCTAGAGCTAGAGCTGTTCTTGGCGATCTTGACTTTCTCCTCTAAGTTGAACGCAACACCAGCAGCTAGAGGGCACATCATGCCTGCGATCGCGTCAATAGCAGCGTTGATGATTTTCAAGCGCCGCAGGCTAGTGGTAGGCGTTAACCCTAATACCAATTCTCAAAAATAAAACCACACATAGTTCGTAGTGAGTACTTAAGTACTCACTACCAACCAAGAACATTTGTAATCATTTTTTGGAGAAACGGTATAAGTGCTGCATCATCAGTTGCATCACGATCAAGTAACCAGGGCTGTTTCATTCTAAAAAGGAAAAATCTAAATCCTTCCAACTTCATTCATTCTTTGTGCTCTTTGTGTCCTTTGTGGTAGCCTGCGGCAAGCTGCTGCGCGTCTACGTTAATATAGATATTCTCTGGGTGGAAAGGAAGTAATTAATTTTGTCTCCAAAGAATGAATCAGCCCTGCGATCAAGTAACACTAGTCGAAAATCTGCGTAACAGCACGAGTTTCAAGTATGGTAAAGACGTTGTTGTTACCATCTCGATCATCAAGCCCAGACTACCTGTGGAGTCTTAATAGGCTAAAAACCTTCAACAATTACCGAAACATAGATGCAATAATTGCTGCTGATTGAATCAAAAACTGCTGAGTATTCCAAGTAGCTTGATTGAAGCTATCCATTGGGTTTGAGATAGGGTAAAACATATTTGGTGAATAACCAAGTTGCATAAATACACCTAATAGAAAATCTGGATCAATTATTGGTAATCCGTTCGTTTGAAAATTAGTATTTCTTGTAATAACTAACACTATTTGATTTTGATAGAAAACAACAGGTGGGTTGCCACAGTAAGGATTGTAAGGACTGTGCGCTCCATGAACACCTCCGTATAAACCATGTGGGTTACGAATACTATAGGTTCCATACAAACTGCCATAAATCCCATGAAGATTGCTAATGGAGTTTGTATCATGTCGGTCACTTGATAGCAATCCTAAAAATTGTCCGTCAGCAGAAGACCATAACTGAGCTATGCCATTAGCAGCAGCAAGAAATTGTAAAATTGACATAATTTTTTCCGATCAAAGTTCAAACACTTCTCTAGTTTCACTGACTATTGCTACTAAGGGCATCAGCAGAAGTAATGAATATTACGTGAGTTCGACGGTGAGAAAATGGCGAAAAGCTAGTGGTTTGCCAAAGC
>JANZYY010000477.1 GCA_026419705.1 Fischerella sp. | reverse complement strand
CAAAGCAACTTTGCGGGGTTTGTAGTTGGTGCTTTCGCGCTGAAGCGCTAACTACAAACAATACTTACCCAGCAATTTTGGTTTGGTGGAGTACTAGCAGCTGCCAAGCAAAAATGGATTACGCAGGACATAAAGCATGAAAAAATTGAATCAAAAGCGAGCCGCAAATAATGCAGACCTAAGGGATGTGCGTGTGACCCTTGCTTCTACGATCATCTATTTGCATATCTACGTCCAATTGCAATTAGATTACAACCAGAAAACCGCTGGCCATATTTCCATTCTTGGAATGACATATTTCCAGGGAGAACGTTTACAGCAGTAGGCTTTATTGACCAAAAGATTACCGTTCCTCAATTTACTCCTATTCAAGAAATTTTGTGTAGCCGAATCATCAGTCTAAGACCTCCTGAGCTTATCCGTCGCAGATCAACAGACTTAACGCCATCCATCCAGATTGATATTATCAGTTCGTAGCGCCACCCTGACAGGCAGACGCTACCACACCTAAAGCACTTACTCCCTTACCACCACAAGATCGCCGATTTCTTCCTTCGTGTCCTTCGTGTCCTTTGTGGTTAGTTCAAAAAATTCCCGACCTTCTAGCTGATACTCCTCCAAAGTGAACGCATCCACTTGAATCGCATCATTGCGAACAGACTCTGTCTCACGAATTATTTCCGCCTCTTGAGAACTAATTACTCCCGCCTCTAGCGCTGCTGCAACCAACTTTTCAGGTCTTTGCTGTGGCAACTTACCGACACGACTAGCAGCTTTAATAGATTTGAGAATAGGCTCAACTTGCGATGACAACAGAAAAGCACGTTCCAAGCGCCCCAACGCTTCATCCACAGTAGATGGAATATAAATGTTTGCAGTCAGTCTATCTCGTAGCAGTCCTGGAGTTTGCAGGCTGTGAGCAATTTCGCTACCGAGTCGGTCGCTAGGTAAGATACCAATCGGATTTAGTCGCCACCACCAAGCAAGCACTGGCATAGACATATTACTGAAAATACCCTCAAAGCCTTGCTGAATCTGAGCAAACGCATATTGCATTGCCCAGTGAACAAAGGACAAGTCTTCTGGTGAGCAACCTTCCGCCTCGAACCGACGCAGGGTTGCAATTCCCAAATACATCCATGACAGAATATCAGCAAACCGTCCTGTCAACTTTTCCCGTCGTTTCAGCGTACCACCAAAGCTGAAGAGGGCAATATCGGTAAGAAAAGCAAAAGTTGCGGATGCCCACTCCAGTTTGCGGTAGTATCTAGCTGTCGCGCCTTTGACTGGGGCATGAGCCAAATACCCGCGGCAAATACTAAGGAGAGCCGCACGGAAACCATTACGCACCATCAAGCCGATGTGATGCCAAAAAGCACAGTCGAAAGTGCCCACATCTGACTGGTTGAGGGCGGTAATTTCTTTATAGACAAAGGGATGACAGCGAATCGCCCCCTGACCAAAAATCATCATCGTCCGCGTGAGGATATTCGCCCCTTCAACGGTAATAGAAATAGGAGTAGCGATATAAATATTTGCCAGCAAGTTTCTCGGACCTCGACAAATTCCCGCACCTCCCAAAATATCCATACCATCATTGATGATTTTGCGGGACAGTTCCGTCAGATTGTACTTAGCGATCGCAGAAATTACCGCAGGCTGTTCACCCTTATCAACCGCACCGCAGGTATAAACGCGCGCTGCTTCCATTAAATACGTCAAACCGCCAATCCGCGCTAAGGGTTCCTCAATCCCCTCAAAACGACCGATGGGCAAACCAAATTGCTGCCGCACCGTCGCGTAGGCACCTGTCACTCTTGCTACCAATTTTCCAACCCCCGTACAGCTAGCAGGAAAACTGATACCTCGACCAGCTGCCAAGGTCTGCATCAGCATTTTCCAACCCTGACCAGCCTGTTGTGCACCACCAATAATCTGGTCAACAGAGACGACCACATCATGTCCTTCCGTGGGAGAATTGTAAAACGGTACACCCATCGGATCGTGGCGTTTGTTCAAGACCACACCCGGTGTATCAGTAGGAATTAGAGCACATGTAATACCAACATTCTCTCCTTTACCTAAATAATTTTCCGGATCGCGCAGTCTAAAAGCCAGTCCGAGGAGAGTAGCGATCGCACCCAAAGTAATATAGCGCTTCTTCCAATTTAGACGCAGATATAACTTGCCATCCTCACCCTTAAACACCACCCCTTCCGACGTAATACTTGCCGCATCTGAGCCAGCATTCGGTTCAGTGAGCGCAAAACAAGGAATTTCTTCCCCCCTTGCCAGGCGTGGTAAATAATAATTCTTCTGTTCCGGCGTACCCTAACGCAGTAACAGCTTAGCCGGTCCCAAGGAATTTGTGACGCCAACAGTAGCCATATAGGTGAAAGAACGCGACGCTAACTTTGTCATTACGGTACTGTAGGCAAAATTAGAAAAGCCCAAACCACCATACTCTTTCGGAATCATCATCCCGAAGAAGCGCTCTTGTTTGAGATAATTCCACACTTGAGGTGGTAAATCCTTACGGCGATAAATTTCCCAATCACTCGCCATGCGACAAACTTGCTCTACCGGCCCATCCAGAAATGCCTGAAGTTCTGGTGTTACCTGAGGATAAGGTTCGCTGTTCATGCGTTGGAAATTTGGTTTACCACAAAAAAACTCACCATCTACCCAAACTGTCCCCGCTTCAATCGCCGCCAGTTCGGTATCAGAAATTTTTGGTAATATATTGAATTTTTTTATACCGTAAATTAGCGGTGCAGTAATCAAGGTTTGCCGCAAAAACGGTACATTCAACACAATCGCCACCGTACCGAACAGTATCCAAACCCCAAGCGGTGCATTACCAGCTACCAGTATTGCCGCCAAATAAAGCGACCATACCCACAATGGTACACCAATGTAACCCAGCAATAAGAACAGCAAAACAAGTACGGAAGAAACTATTGCTGAGTGAAAAAGGTTTATCATAGCTTTACCCCAAAAAGGTAAGAAAGTTACACAAACATCTTTAGGGCGGACAAGATACCCACCCCGCAATCAATAGAGTTTTCTTGTGAGGTAGGCTTCTAGTGGTTTGCCAAAGCAACTTTGCGGGGTTTGTAGTTGGTGCTTTCGCGCTGAAGCGCTCACTACAAACAATACTTACCCAGCAATTTTGGTTTGGTGGAGTACTAGCCTGCCCTATTTTTCTAAACCATCAAATTCTCAAACACCGCCGCTGCTCCCATCCCGCCGCCAACGCACATCGTGACCAGACCATAGCGGACACTACGTCGTTTCATTTCATGGAAGATCGTGGCTGTGAGTTTTGCACCCGTACAACCCAAGGGGTGTCCAAGAGCGATCGCACCTCCATTGACATTCACAATTTCTTCATTGAGGCCAAGTTTGCGAATCACAGCAATACTCTGGACAGCGAAGGCTTCGTTGAGTTCAATCAGTCCGATATCATCTAAACTCAGTCCTACTTGCTTTAATACTTTTGGCACTGCTTCTATTGGCCCAATACCCATAATTTCTGGCGGTACGCCTGCGACTGCATAGCCCAGGAGTTTTCCTAGAGGTTGTACGCCGAGTTCTTTGACCATGCGATCGCTCATCACCACAGTCGCCGCCGCACCATCTGACATTTGTGATGAGTTACCCGCGGTGACTGTACCACCCATGCGAAACGCAGGCTGCAAATTACTTAGAGCTTCTAAGCTAGTATCGGGACGCGGACCTTCATCTACCTGGAAAACTTTTTCTACCGTCTGTGGTTTGCCATCGACATATAATGTTTCTCGCACTGTCAGGGGTACAATTTCTTCCGCAAACCGACCTTGGGCAATTGCAGCTGAAGCTTTTTGGTGCGATCGCAGGGCAAAAGCATCTTGCTCCTGGCGAGAAATTTGGTAATGCTGCACCATGTTCTCTGCTGTTAGACCCATGGTGAGGTAGGCTTGGGGATGTTCCACCATCATCTCTGGGTTGGGAACAAAATTATGCCCTCCCATCGGAATCAAACTCATGGATTCGGCTCCACCCGCGACAATGACTTCTGCTTGTCCTGCTATGATTGCTTGGTTTGCCATTGCGATGGTTTGAACTCCGGAAGCACAGAAGCGATTGACAGTACAACCTGCGACAGAGTCAGGTAATCCCGCTCGCAGTGCGATCGCCCGTCCCAAATTGAATCCCTGTTCTGCTTCCGGAAACGCACAACCAAAGATAACATCATCTATGTGCGCTGGCTCAAGACCTTTGACTCGCGCGATCGCTGCTTTAGTGACAACAGCTCCCATATCATCTGGGCGCACGTTACGTAGCGTACCCCGTGGGGCTTTTCCAACAGCAGTCCTAACGCTGCTAACAATATAGGCTTCTTTCATAGGTATTTACCAAATGTGGGTTTTGAAGTGTTGACTGGGGTAATAAGTAGGGTTG
>JANZYY010000476.1 GCA_026419705.1 Fischerella sp. | reverse complement strand
TCAGATGTGTATAAGAGACAGCCCATAGTGTTAGCCAACCTGCCCACTTTTGGCGCGCAACAAGCCAAATGTAAAGACCGGAACCCAAAACCCCACTCAAGTACATTCCAGCGTAGGAGGGCTCACTAAAAGTTGCATTGACCCTATAAACACCCGCAATTACCTGTTCAAATCCTATAGAATGTGAGGGATTACTATAAAGTAGGTTCGAGGGGTAGTAAAATCCCAACGATCTACTGACTACTTGATATAAAGCAAAAACACCAAATATAGCTGATGTAAGAAAGAACGATCTTACTAGCATCATGTATTCCACAGCATTTTTGATTTTCAAAGAAGCTGCCATTACAACTCCAAAATTAATCAGCAAATAGACAGCTTGGCCAAAATTGCTAAAAGACCAAACTAAAGGAGACAAATTGTCAAGTTGTTCATCAATGCCTAACCTAGGCACATAAACGGGTGTTCCTTGGAAAATATTTGGAAGGACAAATGCAGAAGCAAAACTCCAAAGAACAAAAGCTAGACCAACTAGCAGACTCGTTTTTGTTGACATTGGTAGACGAAAAGCAGATCCCACTAAAAACATCAGGAAAGTTCGTTGAGCAAGTAGAAAACCTATCCAATAGTACGGTGACAAACCAAAAATAAAGCCATCAGTGATATTTAGAACTGTCATTGATGGAAAAATAGAAAATACAACCACCATCGGCAGCAAATATTTCGGTTTTATAAGAAAAATCAAGAGGCTGGCTGGAATGATAAGGTATCCTACTGGAGTAATCTCCATTTGCTAGAAACCTCTCGTCCCTACCAAGCCGTTGCTCATACCTTGCAAAACTGCCATCGCTCGTTTCCAGTCCCCTTTGAATATCCGCTTTAGAATCCTTCCTCCAACACCTGTCAATATGGGGAACAAGGGTATAGGAGCATGACGTCTAAAAAATTTTACTGCAGAGGCATTAAAATAGATGTCGAGTCGTGAACTTCGCTGCCCTACACTGGCCGATTCTTTATGGAAAATTTTAGACGTGGAGGCAACCGATATTTTCCAACCCGCTCTCCTAGCACGCAGACAAAAATCTGCATCCTCCCAATACATAAAAAAACAATCATCTAGAAGTCCTATTTGCCTGAAGACCTCTGATCTCACCAAAAAGCTTGCACCCGTGATGTAATCAATCTTTTCATTGGAGATCGGTCCATCAAAATGGCGACTTATACCAAGCCACAAATCTACCCTGCCCCCACCCCAGGCTTGGATTCTAGTAGGCACGTGCATGTCATAGATAACAGACCCTATCACACCTACTTTAGAGTCAGCTTCAGCATTCTCAACCAATGCTGTCAGGGCGTTACAGTCTACAACCGTATCGTTGTTGAGCAACCAGATATAGTCGGCCCCTCTATCTAAAGCATAGCGAATGCCAACGTTATTACCACCAGCAAATCCGAGGTTTGCTCCAGTCTCTACGAGGGTAACGTCCGGATGCGCCTCACGAATACGCGCCACGGAGTCGTCTGTAGAGGCATTGTCCAGAACCACTATCTCGTAGTTGGGATATGTAAGGGATTTGAGCGACTCGATACACTTGACTGAATCTTGCCAACCATTCCAATTTAGAAGGAGAACAGTGATTCTTGAACTAGACATTTATTCTCCTGCAAACAGCTTCTTAAGGTAGTCTTGATTGCCCGAAGAAAGTTGTCTAAGGTACTCCAAGATTGCATAATTTTTGCGCCTCATATTAGCCAAGCGAATTGTATCAAGATGTTCCACATTGCAGGACAAAATCCTATCAAGCTCAACATATTCATATTTATACGAATAAAAATCTCCCAGAACTGGGGAAAGCACAATTGGAATAATTCCATACCTTATATATTCTACCAACTTAGTCGGCATGGCTACTTGATTTACTTTTGAAGAGTCCCGGAGTACAAATCCCAAATGTGCCGCCTTGAACCGCTCGAAAAGTTCTTTCTGTGGCAAAGATGCGATTTCCACAGCACTTATACCTAATGACTTTGCCCTATCCTGAATAGATTTAACTGCTGATGCTGGAAGATAGACTGAGAATTCATAAGAATCGGGAGCCTTTTGCTGGAGATGTGCTATGGCTGAAAGCATTCTGTCAACATTTTGCCACGGTTGAATTCCCCCTGCATAAACGACTCGCAACCTATCTGAGTTCATTTTCCTAGCCTCTAGTTGGTCAATCCAAGAATTGGTTACAATGGAAAAATCCATGATTGGAATATGAATGATCTTTTCTGATAGGTTATACGTCGGATACTTATTAATGTAGTGATTTGTCATTGTCTCCGTAACAGTAATGAGTCTCCAAGAGTATTTCAAAGCGAAGCGCTCAACCCAGGAATAAAGCTTAGAGGCCAAAAGATCTCTACTGTATTCAAGTTCTTCTGGTACGATACCATGCATGTCCGTAATTATCTTTGCTCCAAAGTATCTGTATAGAGGAAGGACTCGAAAAGCATGATATATGGAATGAACATAAACCAATCTGCTTCCACTAATCAAATATGCCGCATGAGGCCAATGGGTAAACATATTCAAGTGATAAACCTTACATTTGTCGTCTATTTTATCGACGTTCAACTGCCAGTTTCGCTTAAAAGAAATATCTATATAACAACGCGTGGAATCTGCAGCAAGCGAGTCTATAGCCCTAACCCGCTGCATCATTCCGTCTCTTTCAGTTAAGCGACCAGGAAATTGCGAAACGAAAACTAGGTTCTTTTTCAAACTAACAGCCTCCAAATCAAGCGAAGCTCCTGTCTTAACAAAGCCAATGAAACACCAATAAGAATAAGTACAGCTATAGCCATTTTTACTGTCAAATTAGTATCAACCAGCTCTAACATAGAAGATAGCAAGTAGATGGCAAACATACCCCCTAGAGGTCGACTCAAAACATCCCACCAGTTTAGTCCGGTAAGCTTGGAAGCTAGGTTCCAAGCCAACAGACTACTAAAATTTACCACAAGAAGTGCCCAAGGCCATGCTTCCCATCCCCAGTTCAAGATGAACAGAGGTCCTAACAACCAGTTCCCCAAAGCCCAAGCTAGCTGGAGCTTGAGGACATACGTTGCTTTACCTAAGGCATTCAGTACTGCAATGATAACCAAGCTAGGAACAAGCAAAATGTTAATAAGGACTAGTGGGGCAAAGAGAGCTACGGCAGGCAGCCACTCTTCCCCGAATAAACTTACGATTTCTTGACGAAATACAAAAATGAAAGAGCTTAGTGCATAAGTTATGACACATATAATAATCAAAGTAGTCCTCAAAGCCAATCTTAGTGACTCTCGATCCTTTGCTAGCCGTGCAAACATTGGCATGTATAATCGGTTAAGCAGAGCAACTAGCATTACGGGCAAATTAGCCATTAGACCAGCGAAATTAATGAAACCTAAGGCGATTGAGCCTGCCGCAACTCCTATGAAAAGTGGATAGATACTATCTTTGAATAGGTTTACTAACTGTCCAGCTTGAAAGACCAATCCAAAGTGTAAATGTTCCATTGAATACTTTAGGCTCACTTTCCATCCTATTGGCCAAGGGTTTATATAATTGACAATTATTGCTCCCGTCAAAAAGCGTAGAAGGATCGCGATGCCAAATGAAATAACTCCATAGTTCAACCATGCCAGCACCACCGCAGATAAGTTGAAGATTAGCGCCTGAAAGACCTCTGCAAAAGCTAAGCGATTGAAGTCTAATCTGCGCTCCAATTGTACCTGAGGAATAACCATAAAAGAGCTAATGAACATAGATACCGCTATGAAGCGAAACAACCATCCATTTTGATCAGGAAGTTGATATATTGACTCGATTTGTGGAGCAAAAACCCAGATCAGTATACTTGTGACAAAAACAATAGCCTGTTGAAAGGTGAATACAGACTTATATTCATCTAATGTTGGCTCAGTCCCATGACGAATTAGGTTTGCGGCCAGTCCGGTACTGCCAAATATACCTATAAACATTAGAACGAACATGATAATTCCATAAACACCAAATTGTGAGGGTAAAAGCAAGTTAGCTAGCAATACTCCCCCTAAAATGTTTAAGCCTTGAACAAATGCCTGCCGAAGGCCTAAGGCAGCAGCTGCTCGTACTGCTTTGCGGCCAATTTCTTTATTGGTCAGTTCACCTTTTGTCATAGATTCTTTAGAGGTAGGCTTGCAATAAGCATTTCTTGTAAAGGATACGTAGAAGTCGCTATATTAAGGTTGCTAGGATCACTACAGTGTCAATCACCTTGACCGTGTGAGGCTAACTCATCCAAAACCTGAAACTTACCTCATAGTTTAGACTCGCTTCAGCGATTGTGAGGGCCGTCTAGCAGCAAACCAAGCTACTTGCAAGTTACTTATTGGCTGCTTCCGTATTGCCTTACGCCCACTTCACGTAGGCATTTTAGCAGAAGCTCATCTCAAACC
>JANZYY010000475.1 GCA_026419705.1 Fischerella sp. | reverse complement strand
CAATCAAGACCAAGTATGAGCGAGAAATGGGGAAGGTGCGAAATCGCCTGCCTTTACATCTGGGTGTGGTGTATTTTCAACGTCGCACGCCTTTGCAATCGGCTTTGGATGCTGGACGGCAGATGTTGAGCTATAGATCGCCTACCGATAAGCAATCCTGGCAGGTGCGGTCAATCTCTAAAGGACAATTGCCCAATGAGAAACAAGAACTGGCGAATGGGACAAAGCAATTTGATGAAACTATTACTCTAAAATTGGCTCAAGACGATACTCCAAAGGAGTCGCTTCGCGATCGCACCATCACCTGGTATGTCCCCGCCAAAATGGGTGATGGCACCACTGATGATGTCTGGTATCCCTACGTTTTCCTGAATACTAATGATGATGACAATACAGTGACTGCTAAACGACAACGAGCAATTAAAAGTCAAAGGCCCGGCACAACAGAACCTTGCTGGCTGGTTCATGTGTCAGATTTGAAAGAGGGCGACCAGATCTACTTCACCCCCTCCACCTTCGATTTTGAATTCCTCGATACTACCGCTCGCCGCTTCGAGATTTACTACAACAATGAGGGTCGCCGTCCCCGCTGCACCCGCCCCTTCTACCTGGAAGACTTAGACCGATTCGAACAACTCTGGACTATCCTGAAAACCCTGGAAACCTCCCAACGCCATCAGATCATCTACACAATCGAATCTACCCGCGAACTGTGGTACGGGCAAGATGATAAAAAATCACTGGCTGATCCAGTGTTCAAGCAATTCGTCACTGATACATTGGCAAATGCAACCTGGAGGAAAGACTACAAGAAATGGACAGATATCCCGTCAGATCAACGCCAACAGTTGATTGATGCCGGAGTACGCGGCGAACTGGCAGACCTAGCAGAGCTGCACATGGAAATTTTGAAACAGCGGTAAGGACAACAACAATGGCAAACGACCAGTCAAGTAACAAACCACCCCGCTATCTGCGGCAGCGCTATCTGTTTATGACCCTTGACCCAGTACACATCGGCACGGGGGGCTATCGGCTGGGACGGGTAGACAACAGCATTGTACGAGAACCGGGTACCAAAATTCCCAAAATTCCTGGCACCAGTTTGCACGGAGCGGCGCGTTCCTATGCTGCTCAGTTGTACGAAACACCAGAAGCCGCGGGTCAAAGCCATGACAAGATTGAGAATCCTGATGAGAATCCTGTTTGCTATACGTTTGGCTACATCAAGAAGTCCCCAAATGACAGCGATACTGACAAAGCAAAGATTTACTCTGGTGTGGTGAATATCTTTGATGCCCATGTACTGCTGTTTCCCGTACATTCGATGGTGGGACCGGTGTGGGTGAGTACGGTAGAGCGGCTACAAGATGCTGGTTTTACGATTAGCAACAATCTACCCGATCCTTGGAATACCGATCGAGCAGTGTTGAACTGGAGTCGAACTGACCCGCTTAACCTGGGCTGGCTGATGGTTGGTGTAGCAGGGACGACAGTCACAGTCACACCACCTTCAAGTTCCAATTGGCAAAATGAAATACGCTGGCAGACGATTAAAAGAATTGTCTTGGTCAAAGACTCACTCTTCAGCCATATTGTGAATAGCAACCTGGAAGTCCGAACATCTGTTGCCATTAACCCTGAAACAGGTGCAGCGGAAGAAGGAGCACTGTTTACCTACGAAGCCCTCCCCCGCGCTACATTCCTCACCGCTGATGTGGTGCTGGATGATTACGGCGTAGGGGTAGAGGACGAAAATCAGCAGGGTAATGGTAACGAGCAGAAAAACGGCAAGTCCTCAAAACGTCCATATCCTTTTCCTAAAGATAAGAGTTTCAAAACCCAAGAAGATATCCCTGGTGGTGTCTGGAACAATCCACTCGATGTTGTGAAAGCTGGGTTCCGTATGATTGAATGGCTGGGAGTTGGTGGTATGGGAACTCGCGGCTTTGGGCGTATCGCGATGGTTGGCGATCCAATGAAAATGAACATTGAGGATCTGTTTAGTCAGTCACACACCAATAGCTCCTCTCAGGAATCTCAATTAATACCAACTCTCAAAAATAGAACTACACATAGTTCGTAGTGAGTACTTAAGTACTCACTACCAACCAAGAACATTTGTAATCATTTTTTGGAGAAAC
>JANZYY010000474.1 GCA_026419705.1 Fischerella sp. | reverse complement strand
ACATCGGAGGAACGATTCTCGGTAGCATCAACAAAGGAGATACCCTAGCTCACGTTGATGAGATTCTCGCCGGCTATCAGGCTTTAGAATTAGATGCACTCATTGGTATTGGTGGTGATGGTAGTCTTGCGATTCTCAATCAACTGCAATCTCGAGGTAATTGGCAATTCATTGCTATTCCTAAGACGATAGATAACGATGTCGCACTCACAGAAAGAATAGTTGGGATTGATACAGCAGTCAATACGGTTGTTGATGCTCTAAACCGCCTGACCTTCACCGCTGCCAGTCACGATCGCGTTATAATTGTTGAGGTGATGGGACGTACAGTCGGACACCTGGCGCTACACGCCGGTATTGCAGGTGGTGCGGATGCAATCTTAATCCCTGAAATACCCTATTCGATTCAAGAAATTTGCCAACATTTAGCCGAATTACGCGAGCGCAACAGGCGTAGATTCGCAATTATTGTAGTAGCAGAAGGCGCTCATCTTCCTGAGGATTCTGCTTGCAACCCATCCTGTGAAAAACCAGCTTGTGGTATGGGTCAGTATATTGCTGATGAAATTAAGCGTTGTAATACCTATCCTCTAGATGTCCGGGTTTCGGTTTTGGGACATATCCAACGCGGCGGTATACCCTCTGCTTCCGACCGTTTGATCGCTACAGCTTTTGGCAAAGCAGCAGTGGATTTGGTGGCTGCTGGGCAACGTGGTTTAATGGTAGCTTGGCAGAATGGGCGAGTGATATCGGTATCCTTGGAAAGAGTCTTGGCAAAAAGCCCAGTATCTGTAGATCCTAACGGCTTTTTAGTAGAAACAGCTCGTTGTATGGGTATCTATGTCGGTAAAAAATTGTAGATTTTAATAAATGTTTGCAACACATCCTGATGTAACCATGACCACCCGCTTCAAACAGCACGTCTGGTTCTTTTTTCAAAATGGTATTTCCCTACCCCAAGGTACAACCAACAAAAAACTCCTGTATTGGAGTTTCTTTTGATACCATTTTTCTAACTAGCCCCCCTTGTCAGGGGGGGTTGGGGGAATCTACTTATGTTTCACAGTTAAAGGGAATTGCTATTAATACAGGTGTTTATCCTTAGGAGGATCTCCTTCAAACGGTTGTACTCCTGTTTCTGGATAGTTATCATCTCTAGGACCAAAAATCCTCGCGAATGCAGCATAGATATAACGAACGACGTTCTGAGGAATTTCTATTATTTTTTGCCAAAAGCTACTTTGGTTAGTAGTTTCCTTATTAGTATTAGTCATAGAATGTTCTCCGGAATTTTATCAAAGATCGATCGGTAGTTATCATCAACTACGCATACCAAGACAGATGCAAGGGAATAGAAAATGGGGAATGGGAAATTTAATAAGATAAAGTTTTATTTCTACTATTATTTTAATTCGTAGTAGATGTGCCGACTTCTCCTGCCGCACGAGCCTGCATAGTTTCTTGTAAGTGCTCTACATATTGACGCTGTTCGGTTAAGGATTCTCTGGCTTCTTCGGTAATGTCACTACCACTTGATTTTTCCAACTCTTCTAAAGTACGAGCGTGCATGGTTTGTTGTAAGTGTTCTTCGTGCTGACGCTCTTTTGTCATGGCTTCCCGCGCCGCTTCTTGCACTGTGAGATCCACTTTCACCACATTGCGTTTAGCCGCCTCAATTTTGGGAAGAGTGAGTGTCAAAATACCATTCTTGAATTCTGCTTTGACTTGATCGTTTTTAACAGCTACCGGTAACGGTACTACCCGTTGGAACCGACCATAGCGAAACTCTGAGCGGATTAAGCCTTTGTCTTCATCGCGTTTTTCTTTTTGATATTCTCCACTAATTGCAACTGTATCTTCACTAACTTCCACATCCAAGTCTTTAGCTTCAATACCTGGAACTTCAGCTTTTAGGATAATATCTGTATCTGTTTCTCTGAGTTCAACTGCTGGTCCCCAAGTCGTACCTAATTTCCTCAACAGACTTTCACTCTGTTGACCATGCATCCATTCATCAAACAAACGATTCATCTGCTGACGTATGGTATCGAGTTCTCTGAAAGGTTGCCAACGAATTAAAGACATATCCTCTTCCTTTATTACACCTGATGATAAAACTTTAGTTTCGAGTCCAGGAAGCCATAGTGTTCAACTTTGTAACTGTAACTGCTGGCTCTAGTTTCACAATAGGTAAACAATTTGAGGAACTTGTGAGGATATCAAAAAAAAATGATGAGTTAGGAATTATGAATATTTATAGTTGATTATTCACAGTTTTATCGGTATTTATTTTAATTTTTGAGCGCTCAAAGGTTCCAGCCCAATGCTGACGCTACCTGATTAGCTAACTCTAAAGGATTGAATGGTTTGGCGATCGCAGCTTTCATACCTAATTGAGCATAGCGACGGCGGTCAGTGGCTTGTATCTTTGCGGTTAATAAAATTACCGGAATAGCTTTTGTTGCGGGATTTGCTTGTAGTTTCTCAAAGGTTGTCAAACCATCCATATCTGGCATCATTACATCTAGCAGAATTGCATCGGGTTGGCAAGTCTCAGCTTTACTGATACCTTCTTTACCAGAACCTGCAGTTACTACTTCCCAACCTGCCACCGTTTCTAAGCAAACTTTGGCAACTTCTTGAATGTATTCCTCATTATCAATCACCAGAATTTTCTTAGTTGTCATTGTTACCATCCTGACCGGAATGCCGTGTAATTTGGTGCAGTAAGTTCATGACCCGATTTTCGAATTCTTGGGGTGTTACCTGTCCTTTTTTGAGAAATTCGGTATGTCCTAATTTCAATCGCTGTCTTTCAGATTCTTCTAGTTCCCTTGCTGAATAAATCATCAGAGGAATTTTGCAAAGTTGATTATGCTTCTGCAACCATTCCACTACCGCAAACCCGTCACCTTCCGGCAAAATTAAGTCAAGAATCAGCAAGTCAGGATTGACTTCTTGGCTGAGGCGAATTGCTTCTCTACCAGTTCTGGCATGAAAGGTGGTAATATCATGTAGTTCAAACAGGGTTTGCAGAACTTCTGCTAAACTAGGATCGTCTTCAACTAGCAGCACGCGGACTCGTTTTGAGGAATGAGTCAGTGCTTGTCGCAACGACTGAACTAGTAGGCTTTCTTCCAATGGCTTGCTGACCCAGTTCACAAAGTCCTGATTCGGTTGATTGGTAGTGGTAGGCGTACAGACACTACAAATAATGATAGGAATATCGCGAGTATCTGCCCGTTCCTTGAGAACTGCCATTGTTTCCCAACCATTCATACCGGGCATCAGCAAATCTAGTAAGATCGCGTCTGGACGTTGGTGAGATGCAGCGGCGATCGCTTCTTCACCATCAGCCACCGTTACTACGCGATAGTGCCGTTTTTCTAAAAGTGTTTGTAATTCGTTACGAATTTCAGGATCGTCATCACAGACTAACACCAAAGGCAATCGATCGCTGGTACTTGGTTCTAAATCGCTAGTGTCAGAAAACTTTAGGACCGGCAAACTAAAGTAAAAACTACTACCCTTGCCTAGTTCGCTATCTACCCAGATACGACCTCCGTGTTGTTGGACAATACTTTTGCAAATAGCCAAGCCCAAACCAGTACCATCATGGTTGCGAGCATCCGAAGAATCCACCTGTTGAAAGCGCTCAAAAATACTCTCAAGTTTATCAATGGGAATACCGCGCCCTTGGTCGCGAACTTGAAAAAGTATGTGGGATGGGGCGATCTTTTCTCCCCAACTCTCTACCTCCTTTTCTCCCCACCGCAACTCTGCGCTCAACCAAACTGTAGAACCAGCAGGCGAGAATTTAATCGCATTACTGAGTAGGTTAGTCAGGGTTTGGACAATGCGATCGGGATCTGCCCATATCTGTTGAGATATGCTAGAAACTGACAAGGTAATTCCGGCTCGATCTGCTAAAGGTTGCATAACGTTCACTGCTTCAGCAATGAGATCGGCAACGTTGCAGTTTTGCTTTTCCATCTTGACTTTACCCGACTCGATGCGTTCGATGTCCAGGATGTCGTTGATGAGTCTAACCAGCCGTTCCGTACTATCTACAGCAATTTGCAGCAAGCGTTTGCCTTGTTCTGAGTCTGGCTGAATCAATCCGCTTGCCAACATTCCCAAGGAGCCATGAATTGAAGTCAGGGGTGTGCGGAGTTCGTGACTAACAACAGAAATAAATTCATCTTTCATTCGTTCTATTTGCTTGCGATCGCTGATATCTTGTAAGTAAACTGTGTATACTGTCTCTTCCCCCAGTTTTAACTCAGAAATAGAAGCTTATGCTGGAAATTCTGTACCATCTTTGCGGCGACCGTAAATTTCACGGCGTTCTCCCATGCGGCGGGCGACTTTTGCGCCTCTGCCAAAGTCTGCCACATACCGTCGATGTGCCTCAATGTATTTTAATGGCAGGAGTAAGTCCAAGGGCTGTCCCAGTACTTCCTGTGCAGTATAGCCA
>JANZYY010000473.1 GCA_026419705.1 Fischerella sp. | reverse complement strand
GAGATGTGTATAAGAGACAGATCGTTTACTGTGCCCAGAGAATCAACCTTGGTTCGTAGGGACTGGAAAGGTACTTATGTTTGGGCAATACACGCAAAGACAAGCCTTGTAAACCAGAAGTGGTATATATGACGTTAGCAGTATAAATACTGAGTCCTTGTGTATCTTCTCCTTGGTATTCCATCACCACGGGTATACCGTTGACAATCTCACCATTGGCATCTATTGAGCCTTGATATAACTCTACCTGTACGTCATTATTCGTCAGAGTCGCCAAGTCAACCTTGGCTTTGACAGCAACAGTTTGGTTGACCTCAATATCGGGACCTGAAGATACATCAACATCTTTGATTTTGATGTTGTACCAGCGATCGGTAAGTTTTGCTTTCCAAGCCGCTAGTTCTTTCGCAGGAGCATAGTTATCGCTATGGAGGGTGTAGTAGCGATCGCTGGCCGGGAAATATGCCCGTTGTGCATATTCTCTCACCATCCGGGCTGTATTAAAAAATGGACAATTCAACCGGATTGCATCCTTCATTTTGTCAATCCAGCGTCTTGGTAGCCCATCCGCATCGCGATCGTAAAACAGCGGTACGACTTCTTTTTCTAAGATGTCGTACAGGGCGTTGGCTTCAACTTGATCCTGATAAATAGGATCGTCATAAATTTCGCCGTTTCCAATCGCCCAACCTGTGCGGACGTAATCGGCTTCATCCCACCAGCCATCAAGCACGCTTAAATTCGGTAATCCATTCATCGCTGCTTTCATCCCGCTAGTACCAGAAGCTTCCCGAGGACGACGCGGTGTATTTAACCAGACATCACAACCCGCCACCATCAACCTAGCAATATATATGTCGTAATTAGGAACAAACACAATCTGTTTTTCCAAATTCTGTTCGCGGATGAAATGATTGATGTCGCGGATGAGTTCTTTACCGGGAATATCTTTGGGATGTGCTTTTCCAGCAATGACAAATTGTACTTTGCGGTGTTTGTTACCCAACAAAATTTGCTTGATACGCTCCGTGTCTCTCATCCAGAGAGTAGCACGTTTGTAGGTAGCAAAACGACGGGCAAAGCCAATTGTTAAGACGTAAGGATCGAGGACTTCTTGGGCTTGAGCAATTTCACTGGGGGAAGCTCCGCGATCGCGTAAATGTTTTACTAAACGCTCCCGCACATATAAAATCATATCCAAGCGGCAACGTTCGTGATTGCGCCACAATTCCTCGTCGGGAATAGCATCCATGCGATCCCACAGCGGGTGATCGCTTGGTGCAGACGACCAATTTGGACCAAGATAGCGATCGTACAACTCTTGAGTTGATTTAGCAACACAACTACGGGCATGAACACCATTAGTAATTGCACCAATTGGTACTTCTTCTACTGGTACACCAGTCCACAAGCCCTTAAACATCTGCCGTGACACCGTACCGTGCAGTTGTGCTACACCGTTAGAAAACGTCGCCATCTTGAGTGCTAATACTGCCATACTGAAAGGCGCAGATAAATCACCGGTATTTTCTCGCCCTAGCCCTAGAAATTGGTCTTTGCCTAAGCCAAATATATCTGCATAATGCCCCAGGTAGTACAAAACCTTGTCTGGGGGAAATAAGTCGATTCCCGCCGGGACTGGCGTATGGGTGGTAAAGATATTTGTAGAACCTACCACTTGTCGGGCTTCGGCATAACTCAGTCCTTGTTCCTCAATCAGAATACGGATACGTTCCAAAGCAGAAAACGCCGCATGTCCTTCATTCATGTGGTAAGCTGTAACATTATACCCCAGCGCTTTTAACATCCTGACGCCACCGATACCCAGCATCATTTCTTGGTGGATGCGCATATCAATATCACCACCGTACAGTTGATCGGTGATATCGTGGTCGTAAGGATTGTTGGGTTCAATGTTGGTGTCGAGCATATATAATGGCACCTTTCCTACCTGTACGCGCCACACTCTGGCGTACACGGTGCGTCCTGGATAATCTACCGCAATCCGCAGTTCCGAACCATCCGGATTACGCTCTAGGTGCAGAGGCATATTGTAAAAGTCGTTAATCGGATAGCGCTCCTGCTGCCAACCATCTGCATTCAAATACTGGGCGAAGTAGCCTTGTTGGTACAGCAAGCCTACTCCCACAAGAGGTAATCCCAAATCACTGGCTGATTTCAAATGATCGCCAGCTAGTACTCCTAAACCTCCAGAATAGATGGGTAAACAATCTACAAGCCCAAATTCAGCAGAAAAATAGGCGTAGCATTCTGAAGATGGAGGATTGGGGATCGGTGATTGGAGCAAGGGGGAAGTTCTTCCTTGTCCCTGATCCCTTGTCCCCGCTCCCTTGTACCTTGTCTTCTGATACCAAGTGCGCTCTTTGAAATAGTCTTCTAGCTGCAAGGCTGCACGATCCATCTGTGCTAGAAAACCTTCATCTTCTACTACTTCCATCAGCCGCGCTTGGCTAATAGTACCCAGCATCAACACAGGGTTATGATGACTGGACTCCCACAAATCAGGATCCAAACGGCGAAATAAGTCTTTTGTCTCAACGTTCCAATCCCAATACAAGTTATATGCTAACTTCCGCAGTGGTTCAAGTCGCGGAGGTAAGGAAGGAGAAACATTGAATGTGCGAATTGGCTGCATAGGTCAGCATAACTCCAAGTCTAGCTATCGCTATTGTTGTCCGTCTTTTGTGAATGTTGCCAATTTTTTATAGTGTGTTTGTAAATCGCCCTCAATACTATTAAGCTTTGAAAATTAAGCTTTGAAAACTATTTTCATAATCATTTTCCTGAGTGGAGAATCCCAAACAGGAAAGATGAAAACTCTGAATCTACTCGCAGGCTAATAGTGAAGATATGGGTCAACTCCCAATTTTAGCCCTATTTTCTCCTTGATGTTGCAGAGCAAGCAGGCAGAGTAAGTGTTAAAAATCAGGTAGAGATTTCTCAAAAACCCTTTTCTTGTTGACTTCATGCTTAAAAATCTATCCCCGGTAGGAGGTAATATCTTTTATTTTATACATACTGCGCGATCGCAAAGTATTTGCTTAATCTAAAAGTCAGCAATGATAAAAATTATTAAACTGACCTTTTTATTCAGCATCTCAGGAAATAAATTATGCTAGAAAAAAGGAGCAATTATTTTTAGGTCTGGCCTAATATATCTAAGAGAAGCAATTTGCTGAGTATACAGTCTACGTGCATCATGATTGAAGCAGCGCGAAGTAAAAATTGGCTGCAACAAAGCCGTCACATAAACAGAGGCAGTGCATATTTGTTTGCGCATAAGCTGAATGTGATGGCTGAAGTTGGAGAAATACCACCCTGATTTTGCTGTACGTAGACGCAAATCAGAGATTACATTCTTTTGATGAAAAGCAAAAGCTTTCTTTGTAACTAAAGAATTGCTTGTTTAAGTACACTTCGGAAAGATGAAAACTGCCTATAGCAGGGAGTAGGCTCATGGAGAATCCTCGCAGTAGGTAGTTTTGTGCAAATCTTTCTGCTTTGCCTTGTGAATTGAAGAATAACCCCTCTCATCTATCAGCTTTTACAACTAGATAGGTTGATAGTTGCACTTGCTAGATCCTGGTATTCGCTGGGAAATTGATCGTGGCAGTAAACAAGCAGTGTCTCTGTTTTATCCTGCGTATTGTTGCAAAACTTCCTTATCAACAGAACAGCTAATATCAAAATATCAAGTCTATTTGGCTCAGATTGGTAATCTATAACCAGTTTTATTCTGATTACCGGTTGGCTAAACTATATCTATCTAACCGTGAATCTGATATTACTTATAGATAAAACTAAGTAAGTTTTGTGGATTTTCAAAACTTACTGTCAAGATAATTTTTGACTGCTTCTGTTTTTAGAATCGTTTTCCAAATCACAACTAAACAAGCCAAAAAACATGATTTTTTGTGTACTATCCCCAACAATTATCAATAAAAGATAAATGAAAATGAGAATACAAACCATTAAGGATAATGTAACTATGAATCAACAGATATATTGGAGAAAATTACACCGTTTCAGAGAAGTTTTATTAATTAACTTGCTAGGAAATATTCCCACTATTGCTTTTGGTTCTAAACTGCGAAACTTGCTATATCGTCTGATTTTTGCTAAATTAGGCGATTCTGTCTATATTCAAAATGATGTTGAATTTCTCAATGCATCTTGTATTGAAATTGGTAGCGGTGTACATATTTTTAAAGGTGTTCGCATAGATGCCAGAGGACACGAGAATAATAAAGTTTGTCTGGAAAAGAGTGTTGCTCTTGAAAAAAATGTAGATATTGGTGCTTTATACGATACCCACATCCACATCGCTCAAGAGACATTTATTGGTCCTGGTGTTTCCATAACTGGTCCAGGAGATGTCAAAATTGGCAAGCGCTGTCTAATTGCAGCCAATACAGGAATATTTGCCAATAATCATAATTTTGCAGATCCTATGAAGTATATT
>JANZYY010000046.1:10246-16269 GCA_026419705.1 Fischerella sp. | reverse complement strand
ATGTATTTATATGTTTGCTTGCTACCTCCTGCTCCTGAACGGGAACTAAGGCAGTTAATCCAGTCCCAACCGCTGGACAATGATTGCGGCTACCCATTCCTGTTCTCCGTCCAGATACGGTAGTTAGTCTTGGAGGTGTTTTTGGCCAGACAAAAACAGGTCGAGAGGCTGGTTGTTTGGGTGAAGCAGGTTTATTGGTTGGTTGTGGGGGTTGCTGAGTGTTTGTAGGTAGCTTTGTTTGGGCTATTCCCTGGGTTGGATATTGTAAGGCACTGCTGAAAACTAGAGCAGCGGCCAGCGTCCATTTCATTGATTGAACAAGCAATTCGATCACCCTGCTTTAGATATAAATCTAGAATAAGATTTCAAGGTGAAGTAATTTAAAAAAAAGTCAAATATTTAAGCATTATTTAAAAATATTTACTGTTTTGTATATTGCTATCATTCATCTTTTTTCAGCAAATAACATCACAGTACTGCCTGTAACCACAGCAAAGGCAGAGGGGATAAACGGAACCCATAATCCTGGTACAAAAATTATTACTAAACACACACCGTACAGAATGAAAAGAGTAGTGATGATTATACAGCCTTTACTTACGAATGAACGATTGCGCCCAAGCATCAGAGTAGCTGCTAACGACCACCCAAATATCCATAGGATATCACCCCAGTAGGGCAAAACTCCAAGAATGGGTCTTTGGTCTAAAACAGCACTCAAGATTTGACTGGTCATCTGCGCTTGTATCAAAACGCCTGGTATTCTTTGGTAGGATTGCTGTGCCCCACTGTAGGGAGTTGACCAAGCATCACTGTTACTATTAGCAGTAACCCCTATGAGAATAACTTTGTTTTTAACCAGATCGGAGTTAAGCTTACCACTGAGTACATCTGCAAGAGAAATTCTTGGAGAATAAGCATTACGATAATTGATTAGTATTTGAAAGCCTCCTAAATCCGTTCCTTGTTGATAACCACCACTGCGACCGGATTTCAAGCGTTTGATGACCTTAGTGTCAAATTTTATATAATCTTCGGTTAATTCTGGTGTTATGTTTTCGTAAAATAAATAACGAGCAGCCAGTTGAAAACTCAGTGAGTGAGGTGTTTCACAAACAGATGAAGGCTCCTGCGCCATCATTAAAATTTGGCGGCGAACGATACCATCTGGATCGTGGATTGCATCAGTAAAACCCTGACGCTCTACAGGTACTCCGTCTGGAGGTTTAACGCCTTGAGGGTCGTATGTGCTATCCCTGCCTTTACAGACAACAACGATATTCTCATTGCTAAGTTCACTGGCGAGATTTATCGAGCTTGATTGGTCTTGGGGATCGGTAGAGTCTTGATAGATATCCACGCCAATTACTCGCGGTTGATACTTTTGTAATTGGTTGAGTAACTGAGCTAGGGTATTATCCGAGATTGATTTTGAACCTAAAGTGATTTCCTGTCGGGATTGGATGTCTTTCTCGGTAATTTCCACAATTAGCAACCTGGGATCTGGTTCTTCCTGAGGTCGCAGTACCAGCATTTGGTCGAAGCTTTGCAATTCAGCTTTCTCAAACACCCCGAAGTATCTCAAACCGATCGCTGAAGTTGTGGCGATCGCAATACTAAGCAGTATAGTCCAGAGGTTACGCTTTCGAGTCGAAACTTTGCTTTTCCTGGAATTAGATGTGGCGTCACTGGTTCCACTGCATAGCTGTTGCCAAGTAACTGGAACCGTCGTAGGATTTTGGCAGATAACTGGCAACCAACTGGCACAGGGAAAGTCATTTTCTAGTCCTTGGAGTCTTTCCCGTGCTTCTCGCACAGCTGGGTAAAATGCCTTACCAGCTGCAAAGGCGGGAAGAAAGTTTTTCAAGAATTCCTGCGCTACTAAATCTGGTACTCCTTCGCGCATCACAATCATTTGGGGAATATTCAAATCAGCCAAATCTCGTGCCAAGCCAATTCCATCACAGGAGTTAAAAATAGCTAGTTTTAAACCGCGTGTAATTGCCGCTTTCAGCGCATTCTTTAACTGCGAAACTGTTAAGCTTTCGTCTTGATTGATGTAAATTTGCCCAGTTTCTCCGTCATCAACACTAACACTATGTCCCGCAAAAAATAGAATATCCCAATTGTGATTCCACAGTTGTTCATCAACTTCTCTACGTGTTGGTTCGACCAGAAATTCAGTTTCTGCACCAGCCAAATTCTGTAGCAAAGAGCGGTCTTTCTCAACTTCAATCCCAAAGCTATTGCCGAGAATTGCCAAAATCTTGACTTTGTTTGTGGGAGACTTTCTGATTATCTGAGGAGGTGTATATTCCTGATTGCTTAAAGCTAATTCTGCTTTCGGATAATCCTCAAAAAAGTTCCACAAATGACAAGGGAGCCGATGCAATAATGCAACATTAGTTTCAAAAATTACTCGAATTTCGTCATTGGGACTGAGTAAAGTCCGCAACTGCCGTTCAATATTTTGAAATGACTCTGAATTCAACCATGCATTAATACTTGCTTTTAGTTGTTGACATACATCATCAAAGTCATGCACAGAGATATTAGTAATATCCTGGGAATGCACTTTAATGCGATGATTGCTACCCAAACGATCGTGCACAGCTTCATACAGTAACCGCCACCTTTTATAAAGTTCGCCTAGTTCAGGTACTGCTGGCAAACTACCTGTGAATTTCATCGGAAAAGATTGGTTCACATCCCATAGTTGAGCAGTTACTACAGGGAATCCTCGATTTAAATCTCCTCCTAACAAGCTGATAACAACTAATTTACTCATTTTTCTTTTGTTGTTCGTTGTTTGTTGTTTGTTATTTGTTCCAAACAACTACTAACCACCAACTCATCACCAATTACTAAACTACAAAACTTTCTACGAGCTGATAACCATCAAGGGCGACTTGGATATTAAAGTATTCTCCTACTTCTACATCAAAGCGCTTCAATTGCACATAGTTATCTTGTTCTCTTGCTTGTACTTCTTGAATCATCTCTCCTGATTCTGAAAGTAAAGCCAGCTTAATATTTGCAGGTAAGTAGATTTCTCCAAGAGGTGGGTGTAGTTGTACGCGAACACTAACTTGTTTGTCGCTCTCAGGGATCAAAGCAATTAGTAGCACAACTTTCTGAGACTTGATTTGCATTCCCAAATCAATCAGCTTGGCTCGTCTGACACTGGCAGTTCTTAAGCCAGCGATACTTCTAAAATTAAAGGCTAAACTTTTTGAATTTGAACCTAATATAGTTTCAATAGGTTGCCAAGCAGTCTCGTAAATACCTTTGAGCCAACAGCTGAGATTCACTGGCTTTTGCTCCTTGAGAGATTGCGACTGCAGCCTTTGTTCGTATAAGCGCTGTCGCCACTGTTCATTTGCAAGTAGCGATGCCCAAGTTGTAAATGGTGTAGCTAGCCTAGGAAAAGTGACTGTTGAATTACTCAACCTTGATATGAGATTTTCGGCAACAGTTGTTGATAGTTCTGGTAGTGGAGCTATTGCAGCTTGGGTCTCTGCTTCTGTACAAAATTGCACGCTCAAACAGAAAGCATTGAGGTCTTTTGTTAAATCGTGTGCGTCTATGCAATAGGTTCTGTCTATTGGATCGTAGCTACCAACAGATTTGAGTTGTTTATGAGTTGTGTAGCCCCAAATTCGCACCGATTCACCATCTGGTCGAACTTGGACTGCTAAATAATAGTCTGCTGCCCAATTGGGAATATCCACCCATTCTTGAGGTATTTCTAATTCGCTATCATCTATAGCTTCGCTGGGAATTAAAACTACTCGCTGATTTCTTAATAAAATTGCTGTACCATTCACAAATTCCCAAAAAGTTGTTATTGTACGGGCATTTGGCCAGACAGTAGCTTCGGGAAAATATTCAGTTTTGATCCAATTCAAAAAGGTATCTAGACAAATTCGATTAATATAAGCGCACCAACGACTGGCAGGTGTAGCATGAACCAAGCTTTGCTGCCAAGACTGTGCTTGGAGTGTGGGTGGGGTTTCTAGCAACCATTCTCTAGGATTACCAAACTGGCAAGTCATGTTTGCAACCTGAATCAATTCATCACTCATAATTGACGATTAAATTATTTTTCAGCCATTCTTCTAAAGCAGCACTCAGATCTTTAATTTGGTTGGAACTCACAGAAATATTCACTGTTTCCTGACTCCATTTGATTAATGCTGCTAGCAAGGATTCTCTGGCTTTAACTAGCCGTCGGGAAACTGTTGGTTGACTCAGCCGCAAATGTTGTACGATTTGCAGCTGAGTTTGTCCTTGTTGATAGTAAAGTTTTAGTAATTCTTGAGATTGTACATCAAGAAGCTGTAAAGCATTTGATAATAAGTTATTTATTTGATCTTGTTGATTGGAGCGATTGCGGGCGTCCTCTTCGGCTATTAATTTAGTTATTAATGAATCAAAAGATGGATCTGGCACATCAGGCATTATATTGGTGTCATCTTTAGTGATATTCAGGGAAATCACTGGCGGGTAGAGATTGCTACGCACACTTTTTGCTGTCTGAGTTAACCATTGTTTAATTGTGTCTGCGTTGCATTGCTTGGTAGCTTGAGTTAGTTGGCTTTGTCGTTCGCTATTGTAGAGGTTGGCGATCGCTTCCCAAACTTGGTGAGTTGGTTCTGGTAACTTACCCGTACTTCCAAGCTGATTATGGACGTACAGTTCTTTGAAACAAGTCCAGGCTAGGCGATATTGAGCGATGGAAAGTGGTGATAATCCAGCCTGATGAAGAGCTGCTAACAGTTGTTTTTTACTGATCTTGCGTAACAATGACCAGTCCGTGCAAAAATCAGCTTCTCGACGTTGACGTAAAATATCCCTCAGCCTACTGAGAACTGCCATTCTGGCATAGGCTTTTAGGTTATTGCTGATATTAGGATTAAATTCTTTGAGGATGCTTTCGACCTCAGTATTGGCAAGCTGAAAGCAATCGGCTAAGCTGTACTGGCTATTTGTTAATTTGGTAACCGTTGCTTGTGCAGCCCAATAAAATTCTTCTTGTAAATAAGCAGATAAATGCATTTTAGCGAGACTGGTAGGTTGGTTCTGCCAGTGTTTGTGCCAGTAAAGAGTCAAAAATTTTTCTGAATTATAGCTTTCTGGGAAGCGTTGCAAGCAATTTTGGATACTTCGACGCAATCTGGTGTCAGTTAACCATTTACTAAATCTGTCTCCTTCCAACTGTACGAATGTGGAGAACATATCTGTGATTTCTTGGCGAGGACGCATAAGCAATTAAAAATATAAATTTTTTTAGCTTAGTCATGAATGACCTTAACTTTAGTGCTCAACTAAAGTAAGGGCTGTGTAGAGACGCTTCAAACAGCTTGTCTCTAAAAATCTGTTAAAATTTGCATCTTGCATTATTTGCAATAGTTGGAAGGCAAAACCTCCTAACCCTCGTTATCAGATTCAACCTGGCAACGAGAATGAAAGCCGCTGGCTCTTCTTGAGAAAGTGCAATATATTAGCAGCTTTAGCTAATTTGAGCTTAAATCGCTAACATCCAAATAATCGCTCTGACAGCACAATTGGGAAAAAGACGCTACTATGCTGATGATTAATGTTAATATCTCTTAGTTCCTAGTTATTGCTTCAAGTTGCGCCTTCAGTAATTATACTGTTATATGGCTAATTTTGTAACATTAACCACTGTTGAATATTTAAATACTAGTAGTATTTATTACTTGATTGTACCTAAGTAATACTGCCAATAGAGCGATCGCCATGTTTAGATTCAGTAATGTTTGGGGCTGGTTTCAAAAGTTAGCGGTGGGGATAGTTGGTATCTATACTTTCTCTGCAAATTGCGCGATCGCCCAGGTTACTTCTGATGACACTATACCCAGTAATTCTATTGTCACACGAGAAGGTAACACCTGGAATATCAATGGTGGAACCCGAGCGGGTAACAACTTGTTCCACAGTTTCAACGAGTTTTCTTTACCCACTGGTAGCGAAGCTTTCTTTAACAATAGCGCCGATAT
>JANZYY010000046.1:0-10236 GCA_026419705.1 Fischerella sp. | reverse complement strand
AATTAGTCGAGTCACAGGCAGCTCGGTCTCAAACATTGACGGGTTGATTCGTGCTAATGGTATAGCCAACTTATTTTTAATCAATCCCAACGGGATTATTTTTGGTCAAAATGCGCGTTTGGATATCGGCGGTTCCTTTGTTGCCAGTACTGCTAGTAGCTTGAAATTTGCCGATGGCTTTGAATTCAGCGCTGCAGCACCTCAATCTGCACCCTTGCTGACCATCAGCGTTCCAGTCGGCTTGCAATTTGGGCAAAATCCAGCCGCAATCAACGTGCGAGGAACAGGACACAATTTCACAGTTGCCAGTCCCATCTTCTCACCCGTAACCAGAAATAGTAGCTCAACAGGTCTGCGAGTTCAGCCCGGTCAGACCCTAGCCTTGGTGGGGGGCAATCTTAGCTTAGAGGGAGGAACCTTAACAGCAGAGGGAGGACGAATTGAGTTAGGTAGCGTCGCCGGAGGTTTGGTGAGTCTCAATCCCACTGTTGGTGGCTGGAGTCTAGGATATGAAGGAGTAGCTGCTTTTGGTGAACTCAAGCTATCTGAAAAAGCCTTAGCAGATGCTAGTGGTATAAGCGCTGGCTCGATCCAAGTACAAGCAGGAAATCTTTCGGTGGAGGATGGTTCACTTGTTTTGATTCAAAATCAAGGCTCCCAAGCCGCAGGAGCGATTAAAGTTAACGCCTCCGAATCTGTAAAAGTCAGTGGAACCAATAGCGATGGCACAATCCGCAGCAGCCTGACCAATGAAACAGTCGCAGCCGGTGGAGGAGGAGATGTTGATGTTTCAACCAGACAGTTAGTTGTGGAAACAGGAGCAACCATCGTTGCCAAAACCTTCAGTCCCGCAACCGGCGGGAATGTAAATATCAATGCCTTTGATTCGTTACAAGTCAATGGAGCAAGTACAGTTAATCCCAGTGTTACTAGTTCTATTGTTGCTGCCACTTTTGGGCCTGGAAATTCGGGCAATCACACAGTATCCACCGGACGTTTGAGCGCAACTAGAGGAGGAACCGTCGCCTCTGCCTCTTTTGGAACTGGCAAAGCCGGAAATCTCAGTGTCAATGCCACTGATTCTGTAGAAATCGTTGGCGTCGAACCCAACTTGTTTGCACCCAGTGGCTTGCTTGCTTCTACATTCAATACTGGAAACGGTGGTAACTTGACAGTGAATACACCGAGATTAACAATTCGGGACGGAGGTAGGGTTGATGCTTCTGCTTTTGCAAGTGGCGCAGCTGGTAATGTTACCATCAATGTCCCGGAGTTTGTGGAAGTAAAAGGTACAGTACCAGGGTCAGTAAATCCTAGTCTGATCGTTTCTTCTGCAAATTTGGTAGATAAAAGCTTACAGCAGCTTTTTGGCTTGCCCCCCCTGCCCAGTGGATCTTCTGGAGATGTGACAATTAACACGGGTCAGTTAAAAATTACAGATGGTGCATTAGTCTCGACAAGAAGTGATGGATCGGGAACTTCAGGAAACGTGAGGATCAATGCCCGATCTATTTTCCTAGACAATAAAAGTGGTATCACGTCGGAATTAGGCGGAACGATCGCAGCAGGGCAGATTTCGGTATTTTCCCCGGTTACTATCAGAGGCGGTAAGGGAGGAGACATTGCAATTTCAACCCAGCAGTTAGCTGTCAAGGGAGGATCGAGCATATCTACTGCTACTTTTACGAATGCACCAGGAGGCAATGTAACTATAGATGCCTCTGATTCAGTAGAAGTCAGCGGAGCAGGACCATTCCAATCGCCAGTGAGCTTTTTGGGGGTTTCAACTTTTAACACTGGAGATGTTGGCGACATCACTATCAACACAGGTAAATTGAGAATTCGAGATGGAGGTAGGATAGATTCTTTGACCACAACAAGTGGATCAACTGGAAGTATTACTATCAATGCTTCTAAATCTGTAGAAGTGAGTGGCAAATTGCCTGGAACTTCTATTCCCAGTCTGATTAGTGCTGGTGCCAATATTGAAAATGAATTTGCCCGCCAGATTTTCGGACTACCGCCAGCGCCAACAGGAGCATCTGGAGACGTGACAATTGACACCGATCAATTAATAATTAAAGATGGCGCTCTTGTTACAGTCAGTAATCAAGGGGCAGGCGATGCGGGCAACCTTAAAGTTACATCTGGTTCTATTCGCTTGGATAACCAGGGAAAACTAACAGCTAACTCCGCAGCAGGTACCGAAGGAAATATTTTGCTGAAAGTGCCGGATTTACTATTGTTACGTCGCAATAGTGAGATATCTGCTGTCTCGGGCACAGTCAAAACTGGTGGTAGTGGTGGTAATTTCATTGCTGATGTTGGTGTTATTGTCGCTGTACCTTCAGAAAATAGCGATATTATCACCAATGCTTTCACAGGCAGGGGAGGAAATATAACTATCCGTTCTGACGGCATTTTTGGAACTCAATTTCAACAGCAGCAAACTTCAGAAAGCGATATTGTCGCCTCAGGAAGAGTTAAATTCACCACGCCCAATGTGGATCCGAGTAGTGGATTAATCGAACTGCCTACTAATGTAGTGGACCCAACCCAGCAAATTTCCACAGCTTGCACTCCCGGGAGTCCACAACGCCGGAGTTCCTTTGTTGTCACAGGGCGCGGCGGTCTACCCTTGAGTGCTACAGATTTGCTACAAGATGCTGGGACATTGGCAGAGTGGGTGAGAACTCGAGGTAAACCTGCTCAAGCACAAATGCAACTACAACCAACTAAGGTAGCTACTGGTAGCGCTCCTATTGTCGAAGCCTCTGGTTGGATGGTTGATGCTAATGGCGATATCCAACTAGTGGCGCAAGCTCCTGCAGCGACTCCTCACAGTCAGTGGTTACTATCTGCATCTTGTCCTATTCGCTGAAGGGCGATCGCTTCAGCATCTTTCAAATTGCCAAAATGAATTTGACGAGCCTAAACCAAATTCATCCCACCCCATGTGGGTGTTTGGCAAAGAAACGATAAAGCCCGTGACGAGGATTGAACTCGTGACCTCACCCTTACCAAGGGTGTGCTCTACCACTGAGCTACACGGGCACACTAAAACTATTTTGTTTTGAGGTGGGCCGGGCTGGATTCGAACCAGCGTAGGCGCTAGCCAACGGATTTACAGTCCGTCTCCATTAACCACTCGGACACCGACCCGTGTGACCCACGACTAATTAATCCTAGCACAAGGTTTTGAAATCTCCAAGCTTTTTTGTAAAAAAGTTGGGAGATGGGAAGAGTGGGAGAGTGGGGGAAGTGAGGAAGAATGAAATCACCACTAACCACCAACCACTAACCACCAACCACTAACTTAACAACTCGCCAGTTTCTTGTAGCGCGTGTAAGCGATGGTAAATTCCCTCATTACGCAAAAGTTCTTCGTGATTACCGACTTCTACAATTTTGCCTTGATCTAGAACCACAATTTTGTCTGCTTCCCGGACTGTACTCAGACGGTGAGCAATTACAATTGTGGTGCGGGTTCCTTGGAGCGATCGCATTGCTAGTTGAATTGAACGCTCAGATTCATAGTCTAGGCTAGAAGTAGCTTCGTCAAAAATCAGCACGTCTGGTTCAACTAGTAAAGCCCTAGCAATTCCCAAGCGTTGTCTCTGTCCACCAGATAACCTTACACCCCTCTCTCCTACTACTGTGTAGTAACCTTTAGGTAGGTGCTGGATTACTTCGTCAAGTCTGGCAATTCTACAAGCTTCTTCAACTTGCTCAAGAGTGGCATCTGGTCTGCCATACTTGAGATTATCCAAGACAGTACCATTAAAAACATCTACCTCTTGGTGAACGATCGCCAGCCTGCGTCGATAACCTCCCACATCCAGAGTGCGAATATCTTGACCATCAATGAGAATTTGACCTTCATTGGGTTCAAAATATCGCAACAGCAGCTTTACTAAGGTAGATTTACCCGAACCCGATCGCCCAACTAACGCCACTGTTTGATATGGTTCAATCAAGAGATTGATATCATGCAAAACTTGACGCTTCGGTTCGTAGCCAAAACTAACGTGCGAGAATTCAACTTTCCCAGTAAATTTATAACAAGATTCTGCCTGTTGTCTTTCTTCTAAAAGACCTACTGAATCAACTCCTGATGGTTCTTTGAGAAATTCATGAAACCGCACCATAGAACTGTAGCGCCGGGCAAAAATTTCTGCTAGGACGCTGATCGGTTCCAACTCGGCATAAGCCATACTGGAAAGAGTTAACGTCATGATAAAGTGACCAAGAGAAATTCTCCCGTTCACTGTTGCTGCTAGCGTCAAACCCAGGATCGCAAACAGGCAAAATTGTATTATGGTTCGCTGCCAAGTTTGCAGCTTGACGTAACCTTTGTGGATGCGATAATCAACTACTGTTAGCTCCCGTACAAAACGTTGCTTTTGCCGCTTTAATTCTTTGGCTTCCGTAGCAAATGCTTTCACTGTTTTAATGTTACTGATAATTTCGGAAGTGCGGCTTTCTGTATCTTCCATGTACTTATCCAAGCGACTTTCGTGCCAAATTAGCCGCTTTAAATCCTTGAGGGTCAACCCAAGGATAACCACAAAAGAAATCAGATATAGAATTGCTATGCGCCACTCCACAAACCAGATAAATACAAAAATTCCCAACACCCGGAATAGTTTCGGAATCATCTGTCCGGCTATTTCAGGATAAGTCCAAGTGTGATTGGCTACGCCTCTAGCTACTCGTCCGGCAATGCGTCCGGGGTTATTTTCGTCATAAAATTCCAGTGGTAGGGTGAGAATTTTTTCGATCGCTTTTTGGTTCTGATCCCGACGCGCTCTTAAAGGAATATCCCAGTGAAACCAACTTGTTAACCAAGGCTGGGTCGGCGCTCTTACCACCGTCACAACAAAAATCAAACACAGTAATACTCCTAAACCCAAAAGCTGATTAACTGGGTAATCAATAGTGTCTGCAATTGTGGCGATCGCTCCTGCAAGTGGTTTATCTAACGGTTGACCAGACAAAATATTCAAAATTTGCCCGATCGCATAAGGTACAATCAAATCGGTAATCTCGCAAAAACTGGTCGCTGCAATACTAAAGATACTCAGTCCCCAGTAAGGACGAAAGTAATTGAGAATATCTCGAAAGTTTGCCATGATGCACACTGTCCAAGAGCATAAGCCTGTGGCTCCGGAAGTATCATGCTACATCCATGTTACATGGCAGTCAAGGGGTAAACAAGCAAATCATCCTTTGGGAAGAGATAGTGGTTAGTGGTTAGTGGATAGTGGTTAGTGGATAGTGGTACTTTTTAGAAACCACCTACTAACAACTAACAACTAACAACTAACAACTAACTACTAACCACTAACTACTAACAACTAACTACTAACCACTAACTACTAACCACCAACCACTAACCACCAACCACCAACAACTAACTATCGATAAAATTGCAAGCGATATCGATAAAGAGCAACTGGGCGAGAGCCAGCTTTAAAATAGTCTGGATCTTGTGGTGAAAGGTAGACAGCAGTGACTTGATCTGCTTCTATGGCTGGATTAGATGTAGATAATTTGCGGTAGGCGGTTGTGGATTCTACTGTGTTGAAATAAGCACGCCCACCACCTTTAAATAATTGTTGAAAAACTTCTGTAGCAATAAATTTACCATCAGATGTAGTTTCTGTAGCGCGTGCAGAAACAATAGAAACTAGTTGGCGTTCATGACGCAGTAAGGTGATCTGACGATTGGGTGAATCTGGATCTACTTTGACTGATAATACATCTGTGTCACCTAAATAGGCACGTGCCAAATTTAAGCCATTAAACGCTCTATCCGCTACTATTTTTGACTTGGTGTCTGGGCGAGAGTTTATTTTTAACCGAGAAACAGGCTTTTTCTCCTCCACAAATCGCACCTGAAAGCTAAGAGGCTGATTGAGATACTGACGATTACCCTCAAATCCAGGTGTAACAATCTCAGGAGCCAAAGGAGCAACCAAATCCACAAGTGTACTAACAACCCGCCAATTACCTGTCATCCAGTCAGGATAAGCTAAGTCTCCTACAGCTGGTTGCGCTAAGGTTATTTTATGCCACTCAGGAAACTTATCTAAACGTTCAGCCAACTCGCCTGCTATTGCTTCTGTGCTCCACAGCAGGAATAAAAAGATCAAGCAAAAACTCCAAATTACACGCATAGCAGAGATCGGCTGTATCGATTCAAAACACAAAGTCTGTTAATCAAAAGCTCATGCAACCTAGAACTTATGTTACGTCTTTGTTACTAAATTTAACTTTTATCGGAATAAACTCAATCAAAACACTAAGCTTTTTTTACAAAAACTGAAGGAAGGTAATTTTCAGGATTTATTTTCCTGTTTAGAAAGACTCAATATGCAAAAATATCAGCAAATTTATTTCAATGCATGTATTTTCTCGGTTTTTTGCCAAAAGTGATGTTGATAACCGCTTTTTTGCTAATTGTTAGATTATTGACCATACTTAAAACTAAGCCCACACCCAAATTTAAAGTAATTAATAATACTTGCTACAATCAATAACTAGTGTTATTACTTAAGATATGCCCAAACAGAATAGTTTTATTAGTAAAATTACTTATTCTAAGAGCTAAAATGTTTATTTATGCTTCTAGTAGTGCAGCAACCAAAGCGTAAATTATTTTTATTTTGAAAAAAAATAAGTGCAAATTCTTGCGTATTAGTAAAAGGTTGTGAGGATGGGATTTCATGAATTATCATCCAAATTCAAGTATCCTATCTGAAGCTACCGTTTAGGCTCCTACGATCTAAAAGTTGTAGGCTAAAGGCTTTTCCTCAGAGTATTCAGTTTTGAATGACTAAAATATTTTTTTTAGTTATGAGGGTGTCATCTGGTTGATTGGTGTATTTATGGTTAATAGATGAACAACTAATGAACCTATCGAGTTCTCTTACTAATTTTTCTTTAGCTGAATTGTTTCAACTGATTGACCAAGGAAGAAAGTCTGGTTGTTTAACAGTGTGTACTTTACCAGATATTGATACTCCTAGTTCTAGATCGCAGTATTATTACATTTGGTTTCGACAGGGGTGTATAGTTGCAGCAGCAAATCGCTTAAACGGTCAGGGTTTAATTTCTAAAATTACACAACGAGGTTGGGCAAGTCAGCAAGTTTTAGAAAAGTATTGTCAGTTTCTGCCCAGAGCAACACCCTTTGGTTTGTATTTAAAAACACAAGGAGTACTAAATGGTGAGCAATTAAACTTATTATTCGCTAGCCAATTAC
Organism: Fischerella sp.; assembly: GCA_026419705.1. GTDB lineage: Bacteria > Cyanobacteriota > Cyanobacteriia > Cyanobacteriales > Nostocaceae > PCC9605. The sequence continues at coordinate 2,969 of JANZYY010000046.1, read as the reverse complement.
GTCAGGTTCGACAATTATTTGAAATTCAAAAGGGTGTATTTAAACTTCATAGCCAAGCACCCCTGCTTGGGAAAGAAATGACAGGATTAAGTTTGAAAGCAATAGAAGTTAGCCTGATGGCTTTAAGAACTTTAAAAAATTGGGAAGCCTTGGCTGATGCACTCCCGGATGCTAATTCTGCTATACGTAGCATTAGCCAGAGTAAACCACAAGTTCACTTACATGCTCTGGAATGGCAAGTCTGGGAATTTGCCAATGGTAGTGTTCCTCTCAGCGCGATCGCCCATCAACTTCATCAGCCGATAGCTTTAGTTCAGCAAGCAGCTTTTCGACTGATGTTAGCTTGTTTAATCGAAGAAATTCCTCCAATGACATCTACTCCAGAACAGAATGATGACTCTTTATATTTAAATGTGGTAAATTCCTCTAGTTTTGCCAAACAAAAATCTCAAGAACTAGAAAAATATAAGCTCAGTACTTCTTTCTTGCAAAATTTAGTTGGCTTTTTAAGGAGTAATAATTGATGGAAATCCTACGCATTGTAGTGACTGGAGGCGTAGGCGCGGGTAAAACAAGCTTCATTGGGACCATCAGTGAAATCGAAACAGTAGATACCGATAGAAAAGCAACTGATGAAATTGCACTCTTGAAAGAGAAAACCACAGTTGCATTAGATTTTGGTCGATTGACAATTGCACCAAACCAATCACTACACCTTTATGGCACGCCCGGACAGATGCGATTTGATTTTATGTGGGACATATTAATTAAAAAGGCTCATGCTTATATTTTGCTGATCGATGCACACCGCCCGGAACAGCTGCGTTATGGTCGGAAAATCCTTCAGTTCATGAAGCATCGAGTGAAAATACCGCATTTAATTGGACTTACTCATACTGATTGTCCTGATGCTTGGCAGATGGAAGATGTAGCACTAGCTTTAGGGCTATTAGAGAAAAGTACCAGACCACCGATGATGGCTGTAAATGCTACTGAGTCTGCTTCCGTAAAAGAAAGTCTTATTATGTTGCTGGAAGAATTTACCAGATACTACCAGTATTTTACTAAATAGCTGGCGTTTGATTCTGTAAAAAAACTTTACAGGTAAAATGTAAACTTTTTATCCTGTTATCTAGAATTTTCCTTGTTACTTGTATTGAACTGTCTCAAGTGTTGGAGTTAGCTATTGACTGCAGATGATGTGATCGCCATGACGCTATCGGCGTTGCTGAATCAAAGTAGAGATGCGAAATTATCCTGCGGGATATGCGTCTGAAGGCTTTTGGCTGAACGCAACATCCTGCATCATACATGAAATCAGCAACGTCATGCTATTTATAGCCTGCTGTTTCAGTGCTATGCTTCTGGGCTATTTACTCAAGCTACTAACCAGGGCATTTCCAAAAGCAGCTGCTGTGTCAGCAAAAACATCACATTTGTTAACAGGATCGGGAACTGCGGAATTAACAACAACTGCCGAGAATACTCAAACATCTGTACTAACAACTGTGGAGGAAAAATTCGTGATTAATGTTTCAATGCTGCAAGACGAATTGCAAAATTTTGTCTCAGGAACTTCTGATGTTCAAGGTGCGGCTCTAGTCAGTCCGGATGGCTTGGCTTTAGCCTCTGTGTTACCAGGTGGGATGGATGAAGAACGCACCTCTGCCATGTCTGCATCCATGTTGTCACTGGGCGAACGCATCGGTCGCGAACTGGCTCGTGGCAATGTAGAGCGTATAGTCGTTGAAGGAGAGAAAGGCTATGGCGTGTTAGTTGCTTGTGGTACAGATGCGGTTTTATTGGTGCTCGCTAGTGCGGAAGTCAAACAAGGCCTATTGTTTCTAGAAATTAAACGCGCTGTTTCTAGGATATCACCTCTGTTAGCTTGATTAGATACATATTTCCCCGGTCAAATTCAATTTAGGCGTATTAATTTTACTCAAAGTTAACTCAAATTTTGCGTAATTATTTCATGTAATAAATAAATGAAATTTACGTAAAAATTGCGTAAGTTCTCAAAAAATTTTGTTCTGGTTGATCTTGCGGAGAAGCTAATTTATGATTTTAGACACAGTTGCTTTTATGTCCACGCTGGAAAGGCGTGTAGGTCTGACAGATGAAGACAAAGCCATACTGAAATCTCAAGCAGACTGGGGGTTACTAATTGCTCCAGAGATGGCTGACCACTTTTATACCTATTTGGGACGTGATGCAGAAATGAATGCGATTTTGAATGACGGAAACGAGCGTATCCATCGCCTGCGTGAAACCTTCATTCAATGGTTCCACGAAATGTTCACAGGTATAGATGACTGGGGTCAAGCCTACGCAGATCGCCGTTGGAAAATTGGTTTAGTTCACGTCCGTATTGGCATTGGACCTCAACATGTTGTTCCAGCTATGGCGACGGTGATCGATCAAGTAGAAAAGCGTCTGCAAGTCGATGGTAAAAGCCAAGCTCTTAAAGATGCTCTCAGTCGCATCTGCATGATTGACTTAGCTTTTATTGAACAAGCTTACGTAGAGGTATGTTCAGATGCTGTTCTCAGAGAAACTGGTTGGACTCAAGGCTTGTTTAGGCGGTTAATCGCTACTGGTGCACGCTCTATGTGAACTTACTCATATCATCGATTCAGATGATTACCTGGTTAAAAAATTTACTACCTACCTTTTGCAAAAAACAATAGCAGGGTGCATTCTGCCATACACCCGAGTCTCAGGATCAAAAAATTCTGATTTGATGAGTTAAAAGTTAGATTTTTATTTAGTAATTAATAAGTAAGTGCTAAATATAAGAATCCGGTTTTATTTTAGAAAAAATCTAATACCAATTCTTTATAATTTTGTCATAAATCAATCTCTATATCTAGAGAAGCGATATATCGCGTCGGGAGCATCCCAGTTTTTTGCAAAGAGGGCGAAAATCAGTCAGGATAAGTAAGACGAGTGTATTTATCTAGCGATGA
>JANZYY010000472.1 GCA_026419705.1 Fischerella sp. | reverse complement strand
CGGAGATGTGTATAAGAGACAGGTATAGAGAGTAATGGGTTCGGTTTGTCCGGACGCTTTAAGAAATTTTAAAGCCGCGATCGCGGCTTGCATCTCCATTTTGTTATTGGTGGTTCTGGAGCACCCACCACCCATTTCATGAATGGAACCATCGCTGAAGTAGACGACAACACCCCAACCGCCAGGTCCTGGGTTGCCGGTGCAAGCACCATCAGTGTATATACTTTGAATTGTGCGTTGATATGACATGGTTAAGATTTTAACCGCAGAGGACGCAAATAACGCAGAGAAAAAGAAGAGTTTAGCGCCGGGAAATACGGAGAATAATGAAGACTAGCATAATTGCAAGTACACTTATGCCTAAACTTAAAAATAAAGCTTGGATTTGGTAAGCTAGAAAGCTTTTGGTGTTTGCAGAAATCTCGGCTTTGTACGTGTTAGGGAGAGGTTCCAAATCAATGCTGAAAAAGCCTTTGTAGCTATTGCCAAAGTCGTCTAAGCATCTGCCACGATTTTGATGGTGATTATGCTTATATTTTATCAGTTTATTAATTTAACAGTGTTTGTGGATTGTAATGATTGCCGTTCAGTTGCAATCATCAATTGTCTGTTCCATAAATTTTTGCCAAATTGGATCGGGGGTCCAAATTTCATGCAATTTTTTCTGAGCTTCTGCATCACTGATACCTGCACACAAACGGCGATAAAGATATATAAAAGCAGAAACTCTCTTATTTGCCACACAATGTACAAATAATTTTTTATTGGTGTTTGTCTCCATAACTTGAAAAAAAGTCTTTGACATTCTCCAATGTCGGTTTTTCCCAAATTACAGGGATGTTGACATATTCCATACCCTGAGATTCGACAATTCGTTTTTCATTAGGATTCACAACTACTTGATATCCAGCTTCTTTGATGAGTGTAAATTCTTCTTTGGTAGGTTGTCCTGATGTGGCGATTGAATTTGAGATTTGCAGAAAGTTGTAGATATTTTCCATACAGTAAAAGTGTCTCTTTACTTTCAAGTGCGATCCCATTGCAGGAGTGGATAAAAGCAACAGAGACCGAGCAAGAAATTATTTCAGCTTTTGAGTTTTAGAGAATCGTTGCTTGTAGAGATGCCTTCGTTGCGATCGCCTGACTATCTAATCGATACAATCTCACCCGTTCAACAATTTTACCACCTATTCTTTCATAAAATTTAATGCCGCGATCGTTGGATTTAGCCACAGTCCAATCAATTCTGCCACAACCTTTTTCTTGCGCTATTTGGCACAAGCGTAACATTAGTAATTCACCAACTCGCTTGTTACGATGTTCTGCTTTGACATATAAATCATCCAGCCAAATACCAGGTTTTGCTAAGAAAGTAGAATAGATAAAGTGATACGTAGCGAACCCAACAACCTTACCATCAACCTCAGCCAAAATAATAAAAGCAAGGTGCTTGTCTCCAAATAAATCTTTTTCTAACCTGTGAGAAGTTGCTTTTACTGCTTCCGGACAACCATCAAATTCAGCTTTTAAATAGATAAGTTTCATGATAGTTGGGATGTCCGCCTGCAATGCATCTCGAATTGAAATATTTATTGTGCTCATTATTCTGCTAACTTGCTTGTGATTGTACTTGGTGTCTTTGTGGCTTAGTGGTTAATAAAATTTATTTTTGAACCACCAAGGCACTAAGACACAAAAAATTCAATCTGTTTGAACCATTATTTACTTATCAGAGATAGATTAGGAAATTACGCAGCTACCAAATTAAATTAGTTTACGGTTTTAACCCTATCAGTAGTGCTAGTTCTAGCCATTTCCAATAGCAATCTACATCAGTAAAGCCAATTTCTCTTAGCCAACTGAGTTGGGTTTCCACATCTAGAAGTTTATTTGATGGATCGTCTTCCTCGAGGGTTCTACCAATTGCCTGTAAAAAACGCTCGTGCAGTCTTGGTGTTGGGGATGCTACGTGTTCCAGGTTACAAAAAATTCCACCCGGTTCTAACAAATGAAAAATTTCTCTATAAAGGGAAAGTTTGCGGTCGTGGATGAGGTGATGGATGGCAAAACTGGAGACGACGGCATCAAATTTACCTAAATTAGGCAGTGGATCATCCAAATTGTGTGCAATTACTTCTACTGTAGAATCCCCAGCAAAGCGTGTTCTCGCTGCTGCCAGCATAGTCTGTGAAAAGTCTACAGCAATAGATTGAGCCTGAGGACGGTCAATTTTGAGGAGAGATAATAAACGACCATCCCCAGTTCCTAAATCGAGAATGCGCTTGACATTTTTGGGGACGTGTTCTAATAGTACTGCTTCGCCTTCTCTGCGGTGGGGAATTTGATCCGCTTTTGCCAAATACGATAAGGCATGGTCTGCGGAAGTCCAAATGTTAATTTGGTTCATGAGCAGATATTCTTCAATTTGCCAATTCTGCTGCTGCTCTTTGCATCATTTCTTCTCGCGATACTTCGCCAATTTGGCTGGCGATTGACCAGTAGTGACCAAAGGGATCGACTAATCTACCGTAGCGATCGCCCCAGAACATATCATCTAGGGGCATTGTTACTGTTGCTCCTGCACTCACGGCTCGATTGAACCAAGTATCTGCGTTATCAACTTGCAGGTGAATTGTCACGGGGGAACCATTGAGAGTAGTGGGTGACTCTAGACCATAATCGGGAAATTCATCGTTTAAAAAAATCACCGAGTTACCAATCTCTAACTCGGCGAACATGATTCCGTTACCCTCTAATGAGGGGATGCTATATTTCTCCACCGCGCCAAAGGCTGCCTTATAGAATTCAATCGCTGCCCTAGCATCACGAACAGTCAGGTGTGGAGTGATTGTGTGAAACTCTGCCATTGCTTTTTTCCTTGCAGAGATGCAGTTAGGTTTCTTCAAGCACCATATTACAAAACACTTGTACTATTTTTTCCGTAGAATTCATCAAACGTAATGTAAATGACCTACAGAATTTATTATGTCCAATAGTTATACAGTTTAGATTTGAGAGTCGGGGCGTCGTATCACCTAGGGCGATCGCCAGATAATCGCTTTTAAAAAGCTCCGACTCTACCCAAGAGGATGTAGAAAGTTTTGGCAATCAATAAGACGTCATACATGGGATGCCATTTTTTCTGGTACTGCAAGTCTAAATCGACTATTTGCTCAAAATCTTTGATGTGGGAACGACCATTGACTTGCCATTCGCCGGTCAAACCAGGTTTGACATTTAAACGCAACCAGTGACGCTGATTGTAGTTGACTACTTCATCGGCAGTAGGTGGACGTGTTCCGACTAAACTCATTTCGCCTACTAATACGTTCCAAAACTGCGGTAGTTCATCTAAACTTGTCCTTCGCAAAAACCGCCCAACCCTAGTAACTCGAAAGTCATTTTTATTCTTAAATATAAGTCCACGAGCTTCATTTTTTACTAAGTATTTTATTTGCTCGGCATTAGATACCATTGAACGGAATTTGCGGATGTAAAATGGACGTCCTTGCAGCCCATAGCGTTCTTGTTTGAAAAAAATAGGACCCGGACTGTCTATTTTAATAGCGAGCGCGATCGGTACAAACACAATCGCCAATATCAATAGCCCGATCAAACTACCCACTATATCTAAACAACGTTTAAATCTAGATCTTACCGAAGGATGAGAGGTAAATTGTAATTCCCAATCGTTAGTATTTGAGGTTGCACTTTCAACAACGGTTGTGCATGGTATTTGGTACATTGTCAAGCCGAATGTTGATTAAAAAATATATTTTTACGTATCTTTACTTTGAATATAGACTCAGCTCTATTGGAGAAACTCCAGTACAACAGTAGATTCACTGAATCTTCATCAAGGTGACCCTGATTATCATTTTTTGTAAATTTCAGATAAAGAGTATTTAATATCTCTTATGGAGGATGAAAAATGATTCTAATTCCGGACTTTACGGATAATTGTGTTAGCAGTTACCACCAACTGAGTGTTAACATCGGAACATTCAACAAATTATGTGAGACGTGCAAATAGTGGGCAACATTCCTCTTCCAAAACTTTAGACTTGTTGCTGAAGTGGAGAAAAGAGGAACTTCCCAGTTCCTAAGCCAGCATCTTTGGAGAGAACCTCCAAGTTAGTACTGGCTGCTGAGTGGAGTCTTTAAGTTCCTCTTTGCCCTTAAATCTAAAAATCATCTCCTGCAAAAGTTACTTTTGCAAGAAACGCAATTAATTGCCCTATCGTTTATAACGATAGATAAAATTACTATTTCTTATTGCGTCAAGTATAAGAAGACAGCCATGCAGTGAGAGCCAAAGTCAAAAAGGGTATCTCAAAAACTTGCCACTTGGCACAAGTTTTTGGATTCCCGATCGGTTTATTTTTGCTGTATCGGTGTCCGGAATAATACCGTTTCTCCAAAAAATGACTACAAATGTTCTTGGTTGGTAGTGAGTACTTAAGTACTCACTCTGAACTATGTGTAGT